>SKNL01000023.1 GCA_007120555.1 Balneolales bacterium | reverse complement strand
TCGCCAATTTGTTATATATTTCGCAATTGAACCGAATATCCCACCACTATTACCTGATATTATGATTGCGGAATTACAGCCCTATCTTGACGATGCAAATGGAAAGATGAAAGATGCGATAGCTTTCCTGAAAAAAGAACTTGGCCATATCCGTGCCGGCAAGGCCACCCCGGCGTTGCTTGACGGGATCAAAGTGGAGTATTACGGAACGCAGACCCCACTCAACCAGCTTGCCAACATTTCGGCACCAGATCCCCGGTTGCTGACAGTCGAACCGTTCGACAAATCATCCATTCGCCAAATTGAACGGGCGATCATGACGTCCGGCCTCGGCCTGAACCCCAACAACGACGGCACCCTGATCCGAATCCCCCTTCCCGTCCTTTCCGAGGAGCGCAGAAAAGAACTTGTCAAAGTTTCCCGCGACAAGGCCGAGGAAGCCCGTGTAAGCATCCGCAACACCCGGCGGGAAATCAAGGATGAGGTCAAAAAGATCGTAAAAGAGGAGTCGCTCCCCGAAGATTCCCGTTTCGAGGCCGAGGAAGAGCTCCAGAAAATGACCGATTCCTTTATCTCCAGCGTTGACCAGATGCTCAAGGACAAGGAAGAAGAGATCATGACCGTTTAATCGTTTTATCGAAGTCACTATCTCATGTATCTTGCCCAACTCGAACTGCAAGGCTTTAAAAGTTTTGCCAACAAAACGAAGGTCAAGTTCGACAGCGGCATCACAGCAATTGTCGGTCCCAATGGGTGCGGCAAGTCCAATATCGTGGACGCCCTGCGATGGGTGCTTGGCGAGCAGCGTCCCACCCTGCTCCGGTCCGCAGCCATGACCAACGTCATCTTCAACGGCACCGCTGCCAAGAAAGCCCTGGGCATGGCCGAAGTGTCGCTGACGATCATCAACAACCGGGGAGTGTTGCCTACCGAGTTCACCGACATCACCATGACCCGGCGCCTGTACCGGTCCGGCGAGAGCGAATATCTGCTCAACAACAAGCCCTGCCGGCTTCGGGACATCAACGATCTGTTCATGGATACGGGCATGGGTCCGAACGCCTATTCGGTGATCGAGCTGAAGATGGTCGACGACATCCTGAACGACAAGCACAACGACCGCCGACGGCTGTTCGAGGAAGCGGCAGGCATCACCAAGTTCAAGGAGCGTAAAAAGCAGACCCTGAAGAAACTGTCGGATACGCGTGCCGACCTGCAGCGGATGGAGGACATCCTGGTGGAAGTGCGCAAGAAGACGCGATCCCTCCAGTCCCAGGCGTCCCGTGCCGAACGGGCCCGCAAATACCAGGAGGAACTTGAGTTCCTGGACAAGGCCGTATCCCGCCAGGAGTACCAGAGTGTGCGCGGCGAACTGAACCCGCTGCTGGAGCGGATCGCCAGTGTTTCTTCGACCAAAGAGGAGCTGCAGAACCGGCTTGAGATGCTGGAGAGGAATGAAGAGGAAGCGCACGAGGCCCTGATCGGCAAAGAGCGGACACAGAACGAGGTGCGCCGGAAGGTCGAACGGATCAACAGCGGCATCCAGGAGATCCGCACGAACATGCGTGTTGCGGAGGAGAAGATCAAAACCGAAGAAACGGTGATCCAGCGCTATGAACAGGATATTTACCAGGCCGAAAACGAGATCCGCGAACTGCGCAAAAACCTGAAATCCAACGAGGAGGAGTTGCAGCGCGCCGAAGCGGAGCTGGAGCAGGTGCGCGGGGAGCATGAAACCGCCGAGACATCGCTGGAAGACAGCCGCCGGCAGGTAGGACGGGTGCGCGGAGAGCTGGACACGGCTGCGCGGCAGCACAGCGAGGCCCGCCGGCGTATCAGTGAACTGCAAAACTTGCAGGTACGTTTGGAATCCCGCGTTGAGAACGCCGAAGAACAGGAGCAGCGGCTGCAAAAGCAGCTCGGCGAGAGCCGTGAAAAAGCGGCTTCCTTTATCGAGGAGAAAGAGGGCATGGAAGCGCGCCATGACCTGTTTCTGCAGGAATACGAAGAAGCCGAAAAACAGCTCGAACAGGCGCGCACGGAGCGGGAGCAGCTGCTCAACCGGATCAATCAGCATAAGGACGAGATCCGCGGACTGCAAAGCCGGCAGGATGCGTACCGGTCCGAGTACGAGCTGCTTAAAGGCCTGGCCGAGTCGTCGGACGCCCATCCCGCCGGAGTGCAGTACCTGCGGGAGCACCGCGATGATTTCTCGATGCTTGAGCTGGTCAGCGATGTTTTTTCAAGCGGCGAGAAACACGCTGCGGCAGTGGAAGCCGTGCTCGGGGATGCCGCCAATTTCGTGATCACCGCCAACGAAGAGGAGGCAGTCCGGGCGTTCGGCCTGCTTCGCAAAAAAGACAAGGGGCGGGTGACCATAGTCCCGCTGAACCGCATTTCCGCCGGGAAAGGCCATGGTGAGGACCGTAACAAGGTACCGGGTGATGACGCACCGGAAGGCGCCACCCCGCTGTCAGATCTTGTCACCTGCGATGCGACATTCGAACCGCTCAAGCAGCTCTTTTTCGGACATGTTGTGCTGACGGACTCCCTGGAGGATGCGGTCCGGCTGGCTGCAAAGCACCGGATGGCCGCTGTGACGGCCGGCGGCGATGTGGCATCACAAAACGGCTTCATTTACAGCGGCAGCAGCAACAAAAATGCCGGGGTGCGCATTGGCCTGCGTGAAAAAGTGGAAAAGCGGCGGCAGCAGGCGGAAGCCGTCTCCCTGGAAATCGAAAAGGCCGAAGTGCAACTGGACGATTTCATCGAATCCTACCGCAAATTTGACCTTCAACCGCATCAGCAGCACGTGAGGGAGTGCTCGGACCGGCTCCGCAAGCACGAGGCACGCACCGAATCCACCCAGAATCAGGCCGATTTCTACCGGAAAAACGTCCAGGAGCTGGAACAACGGGTCGGGGAACTGAAAGAGACCGTGCGCAAGGCCGGCGAGGAGCGCACGCAGATCACCCCGGAACTGGAAAAGCTTAACAGCGAGCTGGAGTCGGCGGTACGGCAGGAGGTGTCGCTCAAGTCCGCGCTCAACGAGAAGGAGGAGATCCTGCAGCGGTCCCAGACCCGTTTCAACGACGTGGCCCTGCGGTTCCAGAACGCCGAAAACCGGGTTGCCACGCTCAAGCGCGATATCGCTCGCTATGAGTCGGATGTCCAGGCCATCAAGGACCGGCTGTCGCAGCGGGCCGAACAGGCCAAATCCAGCAAAAACGAGATCATTTCCCTGCGTGAGCAGCTGGAGCTGGCCGAGGACGAACTGCGCGGACAGCTCATCCACAAGGAGACGGCGGAAAAAGAGTACAATGAGGCCGAAGAGGCGTGTGCCCGCCAGCGCGGGAAGATCAACCTGCTCGAGGAGAACCTCAAGGAAGCGCGCCGCAAGAAGGATTCCAGCCAGGAGCTGCTCTACTCGCTGGAGCTGGCCAAATCCAAGCTGGAAATGGAGCAGAAAAACATCAACGATCACGTCTGGGAAACTTACAGCCTGACCATCGACCAGATCGAGGAGCAGCTTCCTGAGAACACGGACATCTCCACGGCGCAGGAGACCATCTTCACGCTCAGGCAGCGCCTTAAGAATATCGGCGAGGTGAACCCGCTGGCCATCAAGGAGTACGACGAAGAGAGGCAGCGGCTCGATCATTTCGAAGAGCAGATCCGCGACCTCGAAAGCGCCGAGGAACAGCTGATCGAGACCATCCAGGAGATCAACCAGAAAGCCCAGGAGCGGTTCAACAAAACCTTCCGCGCCATCCGCGAGAATTTCCGCACCGTGTTCAACACCCTGTTTGAGGAAAACGACCACTGCGATCTGGTGATCGACGAACAGGCCGATGATCCGCTGGAGGCCAAGATCGAGATCATCGCCAACCCGCGAGGCAAGCGTCCCAGCGTCATCGAGCAGCTCTCCGGGGGTGAAAAAACGCTGACGGCCATCGCCCTTCTTTTTGCCATCTACCTGGTCAAGCCCTCCCCGTTTTGTGTGATGGACGAGGTGGACGCTCCCCTCGACGATCCGAACATCCTGCGTTTCACGAAATTGCTAAGGAAGTTCAGCGACGACACCCAGTTCATCGTCATCACCCACAACAAGACGACGATGGACAAATCCGAGATGATGTACGGGGTGACGATGCCGGAGGTTGGCGTCAGCAAGCTGGTGGGCGTGCGTCTTGATGACGTACCGGCTACGGACAACGCCACGGTCTGATTTTCTTACGGATACCAGCGGCAGAAGCACCCGGCATACAGGCGATGATGCGGCATTGCGGCACCATCACCGGAACATTTACCTGCAAAAACATTTACCTGCAAAACACGACATTGTGAGCGATCAGAAAATCATTTTCTCCATGACGGGCGTAGGCAAGACCTGGGGCCCGAACCAGCGCGTTCTGAAGGACATCTATCTGTCGTTCTTCTACGGCGCAAAAATAGGCATCATCGGTGCCAACGGATCCGGTAAAAGCACGCTGCTGCGCATCATTGCCGGACTCGACGACAACTACGAGGGGCATATAACCTCCAAATCGGGCGTGACGTTCGGCCACCTTCCGCAGGAACCCGAACTCGACCCCGACAAGACCGTCCGCGACATCGTGGAAGAAGGTGTCCAGGAACTGGTGGATCTGGTCCGCGAATATGAAAAGATCAGCGAGCAGTTTGGCGAGCCGGACGCTGATTTCGACGCGTTAATTGAGCGGCAGTCCAAACTCCAGGAGAAGATCGACCAGAAAAACGCATGGGACCTCGACAGCAAGCTCCATATGGCGATGCAGGCCCTGCGCTGTCCGCCTGAGGAAACGCCGATCAGCGTGCTTTCCGGCGGGGAGTGCCGGCGTGTGGCGCTGTGCCGGCTGCTGCTCAGGGAGCCGGACGTGCTGCTGCTCGATGAGCCCACCAACCACCTCGACGCCGACTCGGTGCAGTGGCTTGAACAGCATCTGGAGCGCTACGAAGGCACGGTGATCGCCATCACGCACGACCGCTACTTCCTGGACAATGTGGCCGGGTGGATACTGGAGCTCGATCACGGCGAGGGCATCCCCTTCGAAGGCAACTACAGCAGCTGGCTGGAGCAGAAGCGCCGCCGGCTGGAGGTCGAAAAGCAGCAGAACAAAAAGCTCCAGAAAACCATCGACCGCGAGATGGAGTGGATCCACACCAACCCGAAGGGGCGCCACTCCAAGAGCAAGGCGCGCATCACGGCCTACGAGGACCTGCTTTCTGCAAGCGAGCAGGAAAAAAAGCGCGATGAGCTGGAGATCTACATCCCGCCCGGTCCACGCTTGGGCGACAAGGTAATCCAGGCCAACGGCGTCTCCAAAGGGTTCGGCGACCGGCTGCTCTTCGAGAACCTGGAGTTCAACCTGCCGGCCGGCGGCATTGTCGGTGTCATCGGTCCGAACGGCGCAGGAAAGACCACTCTGTTCCGCATGATCACCGGCCGGGAGCAGGCGGACAGCGGTACGTTCGAGATCGGCGACACCGTCGAGATCGGCTATGCCGACCAAAGCCGGCCCCTGGATCCGAAAAAATCGATCTGGGAAGAGATTTCCGACGGTATGGATACGATCAAGCTCGGCAACCGCGACATCAACTCGCGTGCTTACGTCGCCCGTTTCAATTTCACCGGCGGCGACCAGCAGAAGAAAACCGACCAGCTCTCCGGCGGCGAGCGCAACCGGGTCCACCTGGCCAAAACGCTCCGTGAAGGCGCCAACCTGCTGCTGCTCGATGAGCCCACGAACGACCTCGACATCCAGACACTGCGGGCCCTGGAGGATGCGTTACTGAACTTTGCGGGATGCGTTGTCGTTATCTCTCACGACCGGTGGTTCCTCGACCGCATAGCCACGCACATCCTGGCCTTTGAAGGCGACAGCATGGTGCGATGGTTTGAAGGGAACTTCCGTCAGTACCAGGAGTACCGGCGCGATGTGCTGGGCATTGACGACCAGCCCAAACGCATCCAGTACAAAAAACTCAAGCGTGACTGATACGGTGCAACGGCACTCCCTGTCTGGCGCACCAGGCAGGGAAGATGGCCCGTTATTTGCCGGAAATACGCAACGATACGCAAAACCATGCCCAAGGAATTTTTCATTCCGGACCTGTACCGGTCCGAAATCATCAAAACCGTAAAAAATGCGCGACAGATCCTGGATCCGCGCAAGAAGGACAGGAAACCCGCTGTGCTGGATCTGGGGCCGGTCCGTTTTCTCATCCCGCGCCATTTCGGTTTCTGCTACGGGGTGGAAAATGCCATTGACATCGCATACCGCACGGTGGAAGAGCATCCCGGCAAAAACATCTATCTGCTCAGCGAGATGATCCACAATCCCACGGTCAACAGGGATCTGGAAGCGCGCGGCGTCCGTTTCCTGTACGAAACAGACGGCACGGAGCGCATTTCGATCGAATCGCTGTCCCCGGGCGATATCGTCATCGTGCCGGCGTTTGGGACCACGGTTGAAATCCAGCAAAAACTTGAGAGGCAGGGCATCAATCCGTATCAGTATGACACCACCTGCCCCTTTGTGATCAAGGTGTGGAAGCGAGGCAAGCAGCTGGGATCCAAAGGGTTCTCGCTGGTCATCCACGGAAAGTATCAGCATGAGGAGACGCGCGCCACCTTCTCTCACAGCTCTCAGGATGCGCAGTGCGTGGTGGTCCTGAATCCGGCGGAGGCGCACATTCTGGCCGACATCATCCTCGAAAAGCGTCCGCGCTCCGACTTTCAGAAGTATTTCGGGATGAAGTGCACCGACGGGTTCGATCCGGTCGGGGACATGAAACGCATCGGCGTCATCAACCAGACCACGATGCTGGCCACAGAGACCCGCGAGGTGATGCAGATCCTGAGGGATGCGATCGAGGAAAAATACGGCGTTTCGGCCGGCAAGTCAGGGTCCGGCGCGGCCCCCGGGTCCGATATGACCCCAGAAGAAAGTCCGGGCGTGGAGATGCATTTCGCCGACACCACCGATACGCTGTGTTACGCCACCAACGAGAATCAGTCGGCCACCTACGGACTGATGGATGAGCGGGCTGACATGGCCCTTGTCGTGGGCGGATACAACTCCTCGAACACCATGCACCTGGTAGAGCTGCTGGAAGAGCGATTCCCCTCCTATCACATCCGCGACGCCTCGGAGATCAAGTCACGCAATGAGATACATCACTTCAACCAGTGGAACAAGGAAGTGGAGCACACCCGCAACTGGATACCGAAAGCGACCGAGCCGGTCACTATTGCCATCACTTCAGGCGCTTCCTGTCCGGATGCGCTGGTGGACGAGGTGCTGCTCAAGGTGGCGTCCTATTTTGAGGGTTGCCGCCCGATGGAAGAGGCCCTCAAGCCCTTCCGCGATGAAGCCGCTCACTCCGGCACCACCTGAAAATAGGAGACGCGCCGCGGCTGGATCGATTGCAGCCGCAGGTCCAGTTCGTCGGTCACCGGTTCCACACGGGGAGTCACAACGCCTGTAGTATCGCGTAAAATGTCAGAATAGTTTACAAACGCCTCGTATAGAACCATCTCCTGCGCTGCGCTGAACTGATCGATCGGCACCTGGTATCTTATGGTGAGGATCGTCGGATTGAAGCGGATTTCCCATCCTTCCGGAACATTCCTGGCGCGCAGGGGCACGCGCACATCCCCCTCGGTAAATTCCGTTACCTGGAATGAGACCCGGGCCTCGCTGACGTCCTGCAGTGCAAGTCCATCCGGCTCTGTCAGCGCAACGCTCCGCTCCACCGAATTCTGCACATTTCTCAGGCGCAACGTCTCCGTGGAAATGCTGCGAAGGGTGTCGATGGCCGATTGCGCGCCAATGACGGTCACACTGTCCGGCGTTACCCTCACGCGGCCGACAATTTCGTACTGTGCTCTTAGCTGCACATCCAAATCAGGGCGTATGGGCACCCTGATACTGCTTTTAGGTTCCATCTGGAGAGTGATCCGGGATGGTTCCACTTTATGGACGTTGATGTCGGTGTATGTCCCTACCTCTCTCTGCACGATTTCGCTGATATCGACTTCCCCTTCGCTGTACGGAATAGTGATCTCGGGAGGATTGCGGTAGATTGACAAGAGGTTCCAACCTTCCCCGTTCACGCCGACACGGGCGTTTTCGGGGGGGGCGGAGACGAAAGCCATATCTTCGCTGTAATCGGTCACCTGGATCGGGACGCTTATGGTCAAGCTGTACTCCTTGCTCATGTTGACCAGCAGCCACATTGAAATGGCAATGAAAAAGGCAATCAGGAAAACCACGGCGATCTCCCCCTTGTGCAGGTAGGTTGTCTCCGTATCGGATGCCCTGAAAAGCCTGGACACCCAGTTTTTGATTCTGCTGTTGTTTGCCATGGTAGAAGAATGTGCTTGCGTTACCTGCGGACCAGTTCCGTTTTTACCTGCGGACCAG
>SKNL01000138.1 GCA_007120555.1 Balneolales bacterium | reverse complement strand
GGGCCTTTGAGCAGGACCTGATTACGGACCCCAAGGAGCTGGCTGAACATATCATGCTGGTCGATCTGGGCCGGAATGACCTTTCCCGTGTGTGCCGACCGGATTCGGTGGCACTTACACGTGACCGGGTCATTGAGCGGTACTCCCATGTGATGCACATTGTCTCGGATGTAAGCGGTGACCTGGCAGAGGGCCGCACGGCTGTCGATGCACTGGAGAACTGCTTCCCGGCCGGAACCGTATCCGGCGCCCCGAAAGTGCGTGCCATGCAGATCATTGACGAAATGGAGCCCACAAAAAGGGGACCTTACGCGGGAGCGGTCGGTTACTTTGATTTTTCGGGCAATATGGATACATGCATTGCAATTCGCACGATGGTTGTTACGGATGACACCATATACATACAGGCCGGGGCGGGTATTGTGGCGGACAGTGACCCGGACCGGGAATATGACGAGACGGTCAACAAGGCAAGGGCACTTGTGGAGGCGTTGCGCATAGCGCTCAAGCTGGAATAGCATCCAACAGAAAAACAGTCGGAACGGCAGGCATCGAACGATGTGACAGAAGCGGATCCATGAAACACTTTCTAAAAACAAACACAATTTGAACGAACGTATGAGCAAGCATGATCAAACGGAGCAGAATCAGGCTGGGCAGGCTCTGCCATCCGGAAACAGAACCATACTATCCGGCATCCAGCCATCCGGGCGGTTGCATCTGGGCAACTATTTCGGGGCGATCCGGCAGCATCTTGACTTTCAGGAAAAGGGGGATGCCTTCTACTTCATTGCCAACTATCATTCACTCACATCGGTTCAGGATGGCGGGCAGCTGAGACAGTTTACGTTCGATGTGGCCCTGGATTATCTGGCACTGGGCATGGATCCGCAGAAGTGTGTTTTTTTCGCGCAGAGTGATGTCCCCCAGGTACTTGAGCTTGCATGGATACTGGGGACGCTGACGCCGGTAAGCATGATGGAAAAGGGGGTATCCTACAAGGACAAGGTGGCGCAGGGGCTTCAGCCCAATATCGGTCTGTTCACCTATCCCGTCCTGCAGGCGGCCGACATCCTGATCTACCACTCGGATGTGGTTCCGGTCGGAGCGGATCAGAAACAGAACATTGAGATTTCCAGGGACCTGGCTGCGCGGTTCAACCGGATTTATGACGGGGAGTATCTGCGCATCCCGGAGCCCTATATTGTGGAATCCGTGGCTACCGTGCCCGGCGTCGACGGCCGGAAGATGAGCAAATCCTATGACAATACCATCGACATATTTGACAGCGGAAAGGCTTTGAAAAAGAAAGTAATGGCTGTTGTTACCGATTCCACGCCTCTGGAGGAGCCCAAGGATCCGGACAGCTGCAACGTCTACGCCCTGATCCGGCTGTTTGCCACCGAGGAGAAAAATCGTGAGGTGCGGGAGAAATACAAGGCGGGGGGATTTGGGTACGGTCATGCCAAGAAGGAACTTCTTGCGCTTATCGAGGATTACTTCAGTGAAGCGAGAGCCCGGAGAGAGGAATTGGTCCGGGATCCGGATACGGTCCGGGACATGCTGCGGGAAGGCGGCAAAAAAGCCCGGGAGCGCGCCGAGTCGGTAATGGAGCCGGTCAGGAGCGCCACGGGCATCGTCCGTAATTTTTCCACTCAATAACCCCAGTGTCGGCACATGGTACTTATCATCGACAATTACGACTCCTTTACCTATAACCTGGTGCATCTTGTGGCCCGGCATACCGATTCCTACCGGGTGGTCCGCAATGACAGGATCAGTGTGGATGAGGTAAGAGAACTTGAACCTGATAAAATCCTGATCTCTCCGGGTCCGGGCCGGCCGGAAGATGCCGGGATAACCGTTTCGCTTATCCGGGAGCTGGGAGCCGGGATCCCCATTCTCGGTGTCTGCCTGGGGCATCAGGCCATAGGCCAGGCCTTCGGGGCCAGTGTTGTTTCGGCGCCATCCCTCATGCACGGAAAGACTTCGCGCATATTGCATGATGGACGTACGATTTACAATAATGTTCCTCAATCTTTTACTGCAACCCGGTATCATTCGCTGGTTCTTGAGGAGTCGACGATCCCCGGCGAATTCGAGGTTACATCGCGTAGCGAAGACGGGGTGGTCATGGGCATCCGGCATGGTTCCTATCCCCTGGAAGGAATCCAGTTCCATCCGGAAAGCATACTGACTGTAGAAGGGCCGCGACTTATCCAGAACTGGATGGAGCGGGAAACAATCAAACAATAAACCTGCATATGGGAGACTACACTTACATTTTACAAAAGGTATCGGCAGGTAATGAGCTTTTGCCAGAGGAAGCGAAGTATGCGCTGCGCGAGATAATCACCGGCAATGTATCCCCGGCGCGGATAGCGGCATTTCTGTACGGCATGGGCTGCAAGGGTGAGACCGTGGCCGAACTGACCGCGTTTGTACATGTCATGCGGGAGGCTGCCATTGCCGTTGAGGTGGACACGGAATCGGCGATTGATCTGTGTGGCACGGGCGGGGATCATTCTGGCACGTTCAACATATCCACTGCTGCCATGTTCGTTGCTGCCGGGGCTGATGTGCCGGTGCTGAAGCACGGGAATGCGGGGGTGTCGAGCAGGAGCGGCAGTTTCGATGTGCTGCGATGCCTGGGTGTTCACCCGGGTCTGAACAAGGATCAGGTGGAAACATGCTTCAGGGAGATGGGGGTGGCATTCATGTTTGCCCCGCTTTTCCATCCGGCCATGGCTCATGTGATGCCTGTGCGAAAGGAATTGGGGATGCGGACGTTTTTCAATATTATGGGGCCCATGCTCAATCCGGCCGGTGTCCGCCGCCAGATGATCGGGGCGTTCAGTCGTGAAACCGCAGATAACATTATCCGGATACTTGCCAATCTGGATACGGAGTTTGCCTATGCGGTCCATGCCGATGATGGACTGGATGAATTTTCAACCACCGCGCCGACACATGTGTATCAGTTGATGAATGGCACGGTATCCAACAGCCGTGTGTTTCATGCAGGTGTGTTTGGTCTATCGGCGTCCACTCCGGAGGAGTTGCGTGGAGGGTCGCCAGAAGACAATGCGGAGATTATCAGCGCCATACTTGATGACAAGGCTACATCTGCGCAGCGTGAGATTGTGCTGCTGAATGCTGCTTTTGCGGTACATGCATCCGGTATCTATGATAATATACAGGATGCGTTTTATGCGGCGGAAGAGAGCCTGGAAGCCGGAAAGGCACGCGATATGCTCCAAAAATTTGCAGCTTGTACTATGGATTTACAAAACACCTGAACTGTGAAGCTTTTTTGCAACATGGATTCCGATTGAGTTGCCGGAATGATCAAATGAAAGAACTGCCCTGTCAGACAAAAATGAGAAGGCTTTAAAAAAAGTATGATGTTATGACTGGAAACAAGATACTTGACACCATTGTAGTCCGGACGAGAGAAGATGTGGCCGTACGGAAACGGCTCGTTAACGAGCGTAATCTTCGCTCTTTTGATGGCTATAACCATCCAAGAAGGGATTTCAGGTCGGCCCTGGTCACGCCAGGCAGTGTTTCGGTGATAGCTGAAATTAAAAAAGCATCCCCGTCCAAAGGAATTATCAGAAGTGATTTCAATGCCGTCAGTATTGCCAGTACATATGAGCGGCATGGGGCTTCCGCGGTTTCCGTATTGACCGATGAGCCCTTTTTTCAGGGATCGCTGTCGTACTTGCGGGACGTTTCATCCGTGTCGGCGATCCCGGTACTGCGCAAGGATTTCATCATGGATCCCTACCAGATTACAGAAGCGCGTGCCCATGGAGCCGATGCGGTGCTGCTTATTGTGAGGATACTGGATGACAGCCAGCTGGTGGAATTGCATGCCGCTGCCGCTGAAGAGGGGCTGCAGGTGCTTGTGGAGTGCTACGACCGGCAGGATTGGGATCGCCTTGATTTCGATATGGTAACGATAGCCGGAGTGAACAACCGCAATCTCGACACGTTTGAGGTAGACCTTCATCGCGGAGTTTCTTTGCTGGCAACAGCTCCGGAGGGGGTTGTGCGCGTTTCAGAAAGCGGATTGTCCACACGGGAAGACATGGCATACCTGAAAAAGAACGGCATACACAGTGCGCTTATCGGCGAACATTTCATGCGGGCTGAAGATCCGGGAACCGAGCTTTCGAACCTGATCCGGAAGCAATCCATCTCACAGGAATCCGGCAATCATATCGGGGCGTAACGGCACGTAATGGCTTTCACTCACGAGGCGGCAACTCGAATGTAAGCCAATGCCAGGCAATATGTAAATAATAGAGACTGCACGTAATCAACTGAAATGAATCATTCCTTTCCAAAACTGAAAATCTGCGGAATCACCACGCTTGAGGATGCCCGTTTTGCAGCCGGCGCCCTGGCTGACTATCTGGGATTTGTATTTACAAGTGAAAGTCCCCGTTACATCCAACCCAGGGATGCTGCCGAGATCAGCGGCTGGATAGAAGGACCCGGAAAAGTCGGGGTATTTGTCAACCAGCACCAGGACGAGGTCAATGCCATTGCTGAACGTGTAGGGCTTGATCTGGTGCAATTGCACGGTGATGAAAGTGCAACCTATGCCAAGGAGATCCTTGCCCCGGTTATCAAGGTGTTCCGGATCCGGGCGGCGGCAGACCTGCCGGACATCAGAAAAGAAATGAAGCTGTGGAATGAGATAGCCCGGTTCTATCTTTTTGACAGCAAGAATGACAATATGCGCGGAGGGACAGGAGAAATTTGGGACTGGAGCATGATCAATGCGCTTTCACCGGATAAACCGTTCTTCCTAGCCGGGGGGATTTCCCACGAAAATGTCGCAGAGGCCGTGGAAGCCACGGCTCCATTCGGTGTCGATCTCTCCAGCAGCCTGGAGAGTTCGCCGGGCAAAAAGGATTTTGACAAAATGCAGTCCTTTTTTGAGCAGTGGAATGAATTAAGAGACAATTTCTGAAACGCATATGGCGTGTATCGGGATTTGACTAAGAATATCGAGTAAATTGTTACTAAAAAATACAGAAAGCAGTAATGGAAATAGAAAAAAAACCAGATTCCCGGTTCGGTTCCTCTCCTGATGACAGGGGGTTTTACGGTAAGTTCGGTGGAAGATATGTGCCTGAGATCCTCATACCCGCCCTGGATGATCTTGCCGGGGCTTTTTTTGCAGCGAGGAAAGATCCGGCATTCCAGCAGCAGTTCGCCTCGCTGCTCCATGAATATGTTGGAAGGGAGACGCCGCTTACCTATGCCGGAAGGTTGAGTGAGCATTTTGGCAAAGCCCGGATCTACCTGAAACGCGAAGACCTTTGCCATACCGGTGCGCACAAGATCAACAATGCGATCGGACAGGTGCTTCTTGCCAGGAGAATGGGTAAAACCCGGATCATAGCAGAAACAGGCGCGGGACAGCATGGTGTGGCCACGGCAACGGTTTGTGCCTATTTCGGCATGACCTGCATCATATATATGGGCGCAGAGGATATTGTACGGCAGAAGCTCAATGTAGACCGGATGCGTCTGCTCGGCGCCGAGGTCAGGCCGGTAGAATCCGGGGCCAAAACGCTGAGCAATGCCATCAATGAGGCCATCCGGGACTGGGTCAGCAATGTGGGGGACACGTTCTACATCATCGGTTCGGCAGTAGGGCCGCATCCATACCCCTTGATGGTCCGGGAATTCCAGTCTGTGATCGGCAAGGAAACCATTGATCAATCACTGGAGCAGGAGGGACGGCTTCCGGATCATGTCCTGGCATGTGTGGGTGGGGGATCGAATGCCATAGGCATGTTCCATCCCCTGCTGCCACATGAAAATGTCCGCCTGTACGGAATAGAGGCTGCCGGCGAGGGGGTGCAGACCCCCCGGCACGCCGCCACACTTTCCGGCGGGCTCCCGGGGATATTGCACGGTTCCCTGAGCTATCTGCTTCAGACACAGTACGGGCAGATCGCGGAAGCGCACTCTGTAAGTGCCGGTCTCGATTATCCCGGTGTGGGTCCCGAACATTCGTTCCTCCGGGACTCTGGAAGGGTTACCTATGCGGCGGTTACGGATGGTGAGGCCCTGGACGGTGTGCGGCTGCTTTCCTCCAAAGAGGGCATCATTCCGGCTTTGGAAACGGCGCATGCCATTGCCTATCTGAATATGATGATGCCGGGAACACAACCTGATGAATTCGTGGTGATCAACTGTTCCGGCCGGGGCGACAAAGATATGGAAACCATTGCCAAATACATGAAATCACCATGACCGGACATGATCCCGGACAAACAGGGAGATGATTATAATCGTCATAAATACAGCCATTTAAATACATGAACCGAACATGACAGCCACCGGCTGACACTTAAGGGGAAGATTGCATCCTGTCGTGTGAGATCATTCTGATCACAGAAACGAAGTCACGAAATGCCCAGTGAAACACGTAAGCAAAATCGAAATTGATATAAACAGATAAATAATGAGCAACAAAGGAAGAATTCAGAGACTGTTTGAAAAAAGGACCGGACCTGAGAAAATCATGAGCCTGTTCCTGACCGCCGGCTATCCGGATCCGTCGGAAACGGTGGAGCTGGTCAGGGAACTGGAAGCATCAGGTGCCGACCTGTTGGAACTGGGCATGCCGTTCAGCGATCCCCTGGCAGATGGACCAACAATACAGTACGCCAGCAAGGTGGCTCTCGAGCAAGGTGTAAATCTGGATTCCATTTTTGACATGATCGTGGAGATCCGCAAGAACTCACAGATACCCATTGTGCTGATGGGTTACATAAATCCAGTTTTGCGATACGGACTGGAAGCTTTCTTTTACAAAGCCAAAGCATCGGACGCAGATGGCATCATCCTTCCGGATGTTCCGCCGGGGGAATTCCCGGAAATCGAAGATCTCTGTCAAAAACATGGCATCGACCCGATACACCTCGTGGCGCCTAACACATCCGACAGCAGGATGCAGGAAATTGACAGGGCCAGCCGGGGATTTGTCTATTGCGTTTCGGTGACCGGTGTTACCGGGACCCGTGAAGGGGACGAAGTGAGCCGCTCGGTTTCCGGGTTCATCCAAAGAGTTCGTAAAAACGTAACCCGGAATCCGGTCCTTGTCGGATTCGGGATCCGCTCCCATGCCGATGCCATGGCCGTTTCAAGTGAAACGGATGGTTTTATTGTCGGCAGTGCGCTGATCGATTACATCCGGGGAATCTATCCCGGCCCGGACTGGGTCAAAAAGACGGGTGATTTTGTACGGGAGCTGAAATACGGCTCACAGATCCGGCAGGAATCACCTCGCATGTAAATTTTGGCAGGAGGTTACGGCAACATGTCCAAACCGGCTTTGGAGCACAGTATTCACTCATATCATAAATGACAGGCACATTTCGTTATCCACAAGACAATTCAACTGACCCCGTGACAAATTACATGACCAAATTACACATGAACCGTTTACCTGTTTACCTGACCTTACTGCTCGGGCTCCTTTTCTTCATTTCTGCCTGCGACCAGGACTACCGGCGTACCGCCCAGGGCGGCTTGTCGGAAGTACTGGTGGTGATGGACTCAACGCAATGGGACGGACCCGTCGCAGATGCCATCAGGGCTACTTTCGGCCGGGAAATGATGACCCTCCCGCGTCCGGAAGAAAAATATGACCTCCGGTTTATGGATATCAGGACCAACAGGGATCTGGACTATGCCAAAAGCTTCAGAAATACCATATTTGCGGCTCCTATCGATGAAGAAAGCAATGTCGGGTCCTTTATACGGGCCATTATGAGCGAGGACATCAAGCAGCGTATCGCCGATGGCCGAAACTTCGCATTCCCGCTTCGCGACCGATGGTTCCGGGACCAGTGGACGCTTTTTCTCTCGGCACCGGACCAGCAGACACTTTCTCAAAGGATTCTCGATTCGGAGCGTTCCATTGTGAGCAGTCTTGACCAGGTTGAGCGGCAAAGGTGGAAGCGCCAGGTATACCGCAGGGGAGAGCAGGCACATCTGGCCGATTCCCTGATGGAAAACCACGGATTCAGCATCAGGGTGCAACATGATTACCGAATCGGGGTGGATACGACCGGATTCGTATCCATGCGCCGTTACCTTCACGACAATGACCGCTGGATCTGGTTCGCCTACAAGGAGGATTGGGATGATGGTCTGGATAACATCGACCAGGAATGGATCAACGCTGTCCGTGACAGCCTGAACCGGCAATTCATCCGAGGTACCCGGGATGAGTCCTATGTGACAACAGAATATCGTGCGCCCCGGGCCATAGAAACCGTCAGGACGCAGGTCAACGGTCGGCCCGCCCTCGAAACAAGAGGGACCTGGCGCATGACCAATGACATCATGGGTGGGCCGTTTCTCCATTATACTGTATTCGATGAGCAACAGAACCGGCTCTACATGATGGAGTTTGCCCAGTTCGCGCCACGTTACAGCAAACGCCGCTTCATGAATCAGTTCGAAGCCATGGCACATACCTTCGAAACGGATACGCTACAGGTTCCGGAACCTGTAGCCCTTAGAAAATAAGGCCCCGCGAGCCCTGTTCCTGTTCCTGTTCC
>SKNL01000196.1 GCA_007120555.1 Balneolales bacterium | reverse complement strand
CTGTTTTACGGCGGATCGATCCAGGCCATTATTCAGAACAACATCCAGCTTGTGATTCCTTTATGGTTTGAGGAAGGACTGTCTGAATACGTCTCACTTGGATGGGATACCGACACAGATATGTTCATGCGCGAGGCGGTAATGAACAATATGATGCCGCCGATACCACAAATGGGCGGATTCATGGCCTATCGTGGCGGACAAGCTTTCTGGAATTTTATCGTCGAAGAGTATGGCCGTGAAAAGATAGGGGAGATCCTCCAGAACGTCCGCCAGACCAGAAGCGTGGAAGCCGGCCTTCGGCAGTCCACGGGCCTCACGATGAGCGAACTCAACGAGCGCTTCCACGACTCGCTGCGGAAAACATATTTCCCGGAAATTGCCATCCGCGAAGACCTGCGTGAGATCGGAAGGCTTATTACCAAAGACCGGTACCGCCGGGCCTACAACACAAGCCCTGCCGTATCGCCGCAGGGCGACCGCATAGCCATGATCTCAAATGCCCGGGGCTTTTTTGACGTGATCGTACTTAATGCGCGCGACGGAAGCCGCATCAAAACGCTGATCCGCGGTGAGGACAATGTTGATTTTGAAGAGCTCAATATTCTCAGGCCAAATCTCACCTGGTCACCGGATGGAAGAAAAATCGCCCTTTCCACACGTTCCGGCGGATCCGTGGACCTCGCCATAGTGGACTACCGGACCGAAGAGGTGCAGAAAATCGTCTTCCCGCAACTTGATGCCATCGGATCCGTAGCATGGTCGCCCGACGGCAAGAAGATCGCTTTCCAGGGCAACGCCGGACCTTTTACAAACATCTATGTATATCATCTGGAAAGCGGTGACTTCGTCAGTGCCACTAATGACGTATTCAGCGACTGGGATCCCGCATGGTCCAATGACTCGGAATATATTCTTTTTGCGTCGGACCGTGGACCGCACACCCAGGTGAATACATTCCGGACAAATTACAACGTTCTGCTGAATCCCAATATCAACCAGAGCGATATTTACATGCTCCGGCTTGGCTCCAGTCGCGCCACGCGCCTGACAAGCACTCCAAACTGGAATGAATCCCGTCCCATTATGACACAGGATGGCCGGCTCATCTATGTTTCCGACCAGAACGGCATTCCGAATGTCTACGAAATGGACCTGGAAACCCGGACGAGCTACCCGCTCACGGACCTGGTGACCGGTGTCATGCAGATGTCGATCAGCGCGGACGGAAACCTGCTCGCTATCAATTCCTTTAACAGGGGATTTGTCCATATCTTCACTATCGACAACCCGTTTGAACGGCGTAAAACGGAACCGTTGCAGCGCAACCAATGGGCGGAACGACGCCTTCGTGAGCCGGTTGAGCAACGCGTCCCGGCCATCGGGCTTGCTTTCCAGATGTTTGACGAAGACCTGCAGCGCATGAGCGCAACCGAGCTCGTCCGGCAGACTTCGGCTATCATGGATCTCATCCGCGAAGAACAAAGGGAACTGGATGCGCCCGAGGATCCGGAGGACGATCCGGTGGCAGCAGATACCGTCGAAGTGGATCAGGATGTGATCGATTTCAGGAATTATGTCTTTGGTGACGACCTGGACGACCTTGTCGCCACAACACACCTGGAACGGGTACGGGAAGAAAAGCCGACCCGCACCGATGACGGCCGCTTCATACCACGCCGCTACCGGCTGGAGTTCTCCCCGGACATTACTTATGCCGCCGGAGGGGTATCCACATTCTACGGAACCTATGCTCTGGCCGCCTTTACCTTTTCCGATCTGCTCGGTAACCATCGCATCAACCTGATCACGAACCTGCAGTTTGATCTGCGTAACAGTGATTACGAAGTCAGCTACGGCTATTATGCAAACCGTACGAATTACCTGGTACGCTACTTCCATACCTCACGGAACTTCCTGGTGCTGAGCCGTGACTTCACTGATTTCGAACAGGTGCGGTTCCGCTTCTATGGCGGGGGTCTCCAGTTCCAGTATCCACTCAACAAATTCTCCAGAATCGACTACGGCGTCAGCCTGATCAATATCTCACGGGATTTCAGCCTTGTTTATGCCAACGTTTCTGACTCGGAGGATACCTATTTCCTGTATCCGGAAGTGACGTTCACACGTGACCTTACACGTCCGGGATTCCTCGCACCCCTGTCCGGCAGACGTTATGCCGTCAGCCTGACCGGAAGTCCGCCCATCTCCTCTGATGTCATCGGATTTGCCTCGGTGATCGGTGATTTCCGGCAATATTTCCATCTTGGCATGGGCTATGTCTTCGCTTTTCGCGGGACCGGTGCTGCTTCGTTCGGCCCGGATGCCCAGAACTTCTTCATGGGAGGCATTCAGAACTGGATCAATTTCCGCTGGGCAGAAGGTTCGCTTCAGACCGACCGGCTGGAGGATATTTTCTTCACCATTCCGGCCCTGCCGCTGCGCGGACACTTTTTCAACTCTGCGATCGGCAACCGGTTCGGATTGTTCAATGCGGAATTCCGTTTCCCGCTCATAGCAGCCATGCTGCCCGGCCCCATTCCGATCATACCGTTGTACAACATCCAGGGCAATATGTTTTTTGATATGGGTGCAGCCTGGGACGGAACCAACCGTGATGCCATTCTTGCCGGAACCGGTTTCGGTCTTCGCACCATCCTGCTGGGACTTCCCTTCCGGTATGACCTTGCCTGGCCGCTGGATATCGAAGGAGGCACCGGTTTCGGTCACCGCGTCCACTATTTCAGTATCGGACTCGACTTCTGATCGGAAAAGACTTCCGTATCGGGATCGGCTACTGATCGTTAACAGGATACCCGGTGCATTCAGATGGGACATCCCGGATTGGGATGCACCCGGGATTCTTGTTCCCATTTGCTTTCGGGAACAGGACAGTCACTGGCCCGGACTGATTGAGATAATCACTTCGACAGATATTTCAGCGCGCCCGTCCAGAGTCCAGCTGAAGCAACCGGTCTGCCTGCAGCCCGGGATCCCGAAAGTAGACCATTGCTGCGTATTCCTGGGCCGTTGAGGCAAAGCTGGCGTCCAGGCGCAGATCGTCAATCCGGCCGCGCTCAACCAGTGCATACTTGTAGTCGTATTCCCCCTCCTTGATAATCGCCCGGCCAAGGTAAGAGTCGGTGGATGGCTGGTATTCCATTCTGTTCTCCTCGTCTATGGTCCAGTTGTTGAACGGTCCGTACACATAGACGGGCAGGTCTGTAGCCTCCCTTTCGGGCAATTCCAGCTCGAAACGCACATCCACATAACGCGCGCGCCGATCGTCCCGCGGAATGCCATGCGCCACCGGCGTACGTCTGCGCGGACTGACATCCAGATTCACCACATCCCGAAACAGCCACACCTGCGGAGGGATGGTGCCGCTCCGCACCTCCACCACTTCCGGTCCGCCGGCATCATATCTTCTGATGTCCAGGTGACGGAACTCATATACCCCTACAAAAGATTCGGGACGTGAAAGATAGGCCCGGAAAACCCCCGATTCCGACATATCCAGCTCACCGGCCTGCCTTGCCCGGCCCCAGAACCTGTTCTGTGCAAAAAAGACTGACAAATCAGTCACTGGCGAGACCACGTACGTGGGATACCCGAACCGTACAAATGGCTGATGATGGACTGTATAGCGTGCATCCAGACCATATAACTCTTCCAGTGTGACCTCCATGCGCCCGGCATTCTCATGCACAAAAAAGGGAACGGAAAACAGAACGTTAGAAGTCTCGTACTCAAGAACCTCCATCAGATAATTGCCGCTCAGGCGCAGCTGCATGTTCTGGTTTGGAAACTGGTATTCATAATGCATGTAGTGAGGATCCTGAACCGTGCTCGGCCGGCCACCCTCAATCAGGTCCTCCCGATACCCGCGAAGATAAAAATCCGTCATCAGCCGGCTGTCCGACCAGTCCGCGTTGCGGTGCCGGACCCGCACCCGGAAAAGACGGGATGTCCCGCCCAGCTCATCAAACCGAAGGGTCAGAACCTCGCCGCTGCCAAGTTTCACGGATGGAAGATTGTGTTTTCCCTCTCCCCGGTAAAGCTGTATGCTTTTGATGTTATCAGGTGGAAGGACCTGTCCCTGCACCATCGGGCTGTTATCGAGCTGATACGGCTCATCATCCTTTTCTACATGAGAAACCCGTTCAACACTGCATGTTGTGAATACAAATAACAATAAACAGGAACTAGCTAATACTGAAAAGATACGCATAGTCATATTAGATGGTAACGCGTCCCTCGTAGACCGTGACGGCTGGTCCGTAAAGGATAATATTTTTATAGACGGGTTTGCCGTGTTCCCGGACAACCGAAAAAGAAACTTCAAGCGGGCCGCCCGGACAATCAATCTGAATATGGTGATCTGCCTCAGGGGGCGGGGGTGGGTGCGCTTCAGAATCCGCTGCTGCATTTTCAGTGATGCCGGCGTGACATCGTGCTATTGCGGTGGCTATGGCACCGGTGCCGCAGGCAAGCGTCAGGTCCTCAACTCCGCGTTCATAAGTAACCAGCCGCAACCGGTTCTGTTCCAGGACAGAGGCAAAATTCACATTGGCGCCGACAGGAAACAGGTCCAGCCTGTTGCGGATAAGTCTTCCCTTCTCCCGGAAAAAGCGATTGGGGGCTTTCATGTAATTCGAATCTATGGAAACCACATGTTCGGTGCCTGAATTGATCTCAAACCAGGTCACATCGTCTATTATTTTTACAACCGGCTCCGGCTTCACCGGAAAAAAAACGGAAACATAGTGGTCAAATACCTCCGCCCGGTAACGAATCTGATTTGCCGTAAAGACAAGCTTTACAGGAAGGCCCCTGTCCACGGCAAAGCGCGCCAGGCACCGCGCACCGTTTCCGCACATTCCTGCCTCCGAACCATCTGCATTGAGGTATTGCATGGTATAATCCGTTTCATCCGACGGCAGAAGCAGAAGCACGCCATCAGCACCTATCCCGGTTCTGTGATGGCACAGGAAGGGTATCCGGTTCAGGACCTGAGCAACGGGGAAGTCCGCTGGCCGGGCATCCATCACAATGAAATCATTGCCGGCTCCATGCATTTTTACGAAATCGATGGGGTGTGACATGGCATCAGGCACCACATTTGCAGCGCCGGTTTAAGGGTGTATCAACTGGTTTCTGTTGTTTCGGTTCTCGCCGGTACATGCCGCCAAAGCTCTGCCTCGGATACAGCGGCATCCGATCCGCGCATCCAGGCTGAAAACCGGTTGGCCATCACGGTGAAGACAAGTCGCGGCTGGATGTTCTGATTCAGCAACGCACGCGCCTCCTCCAATGTTTCAAGCATATCCTTGATACGTGCATCTTTGAGTCCCGTACAGAAATTCCTGATCACATCCAGCCGGTCGCTGTTTGTAATCAGCGCCTCTCCGGCACCGCCAGAGTAGAGCGCGATATCCCTGAGGAACATTTCGATCATGTTGAGGATGGCCAGCTGCCCCTCCTTGTTGTATCCGGATTGCCATTTCTGGCTCATTTCAAGGATGCCACCCACATCCACCGTATAGGACATTCGCAGAAAACGGATGATATCCTCACGGTTCTCCTGCAGGGTTTCCAGTTCATAGTAACGGGTGTAGCTGTAATTGCCGCCGGCAATGCGAGAAAGAAAACTCGCTTCGGGTTCCGCTATGCCGTCATATGCCGTCAGCCCATGGAAAATCTCATCGGGTTGCAGCGGCTGACAGGCCAGCAACTGGCAACGGGATACGACAGTGGGCAGCAACACATTGATCTTGTCCGTGGTCAGGATGAACATCACCTGCTCTCCCGGTTCCTCCAGCAGTTTGAGGAAGGAGTTGACCACTTCTTTACGCATCGTCTCTATATTGGTGATGATAACGATGTTGCGGCGGCCCTCATTCGGCCTCAGATAGGCCGCCCTGCGCACCTCGTCATTGAAATAATCAACCGAGTAGAACGCACGGCGATTTTTGGTGTCATCCTGCGACGTAAGCGAGGGACGCATTGCAAAGTCCACGATTTCGTAAGGATCCTCAGCAAGCAATGCAACCCGGGCTCCCAGTTCGTCCCGGCTGGCAATCGACGGTAACGGAAGAAACAGGTGGATGTCAGGGTGGTAGTACCACGACCGGCGCTGCGAACGGACTCCCGGAGCCGGTTCTCCGAGATTCGATACGCCATTGATGGCTTCGGCAAACGCAAGCGCAAGTGCCTTTTTACCCGAACCGGGCGGACCGCTGATCAGGTAGGCGTGACTGATGCGGTCTTCCTCAAGTACGCGCCACATCTGCTCGCGGAGCCGCACCTGCCCAATCAGGCGCCTGGCACCGATCATGCCGGATTTGCCGTGTGGCAGCTTGAGGGGTATGTTATCCCGGTTGGTTGCTTCGTCAGACATGGCGGTTCGTTAATCTTCCCATAGATTGTCAAATAAAAGAATGGATGCGGAGATGGTAACACCCGTAAATCCGATGAGTGCCGCAAGATCATTGCCGTAGGAAACTGCAGCTTCCGCGACAAAAACCGCCGCCGTCACCCTCACCAATAACAGCATCAACGGAATAAGCAGGGGAAGCGCCAATACGGGAAAGACCGCTCCCTTGCGCACCGCCTGCGACACCAGCGCACCCAGCATGGTTGTGGCTCCGGCCAGCCCGGACGATCCAAGCACCACCACGGCCAGCAGCAGCAGCGGGCGAAACACCGTCATGTTCACCATCACCGCGAAAAGAAATAACGTGGTACTGGTGATCAGGAGTGTGAAAAGAAAATTGTAAGCCAGTTTACCAATAAACACACTCGTTGCCGGCGCATTGAGCCGCAGCAAGTCCATGGTGCCGCGTTCACTTTCACTTACAAAAACCCTTGAAAGAGTGGTAAGCGATGCAAAAAGGATGATGATCCATACCAGGCCGCTCTGGACGGATACCGACAGAAGATCGGCGCGCAGTGAAAACAGTACAACAAGCAGGGTGGACGCAATAAAGGCCAGAACGGTACTCACGCCAAAACGGGATCGCCACTCGAGACGAAAATCCTTAATGAAAACAGCAAGTGACTGAGATTGCAGCAGCATGGATGGTATAATAACAGATTATACTAAAAGTACTACGGTATCAGTTTTAATGCCAGCGTATTTCGTGCCGTTCAGCCAGCCGTCGATGGCGTGTACCCGTCAAAACATCCGACACAGGCACCCAGACCTGCAACCGTACTGGCCCTCAGGGGAAACAGACAGAATATATTGTGAAAGATTGTGAAATAAAGCCATATCATCAGTATATTTGATATGTTTTTTCCGGGTTTGATAAAAAGAGTTTTACATGAAAATCAGTGATCTTCTGGACAGCACCAACGTGATTCCGGATCTTGCCGCAAGCAGCAAGGAGGAAGCCATTACCAAATTGGTGAATACACTATCTGCCAGACTGGACAATGAAACCCTTGCGGCTGTCAAAAAAGCGGTAATGGAGCGGGAGAGCATCATGTCAACCGGTGTCGGGAAAGGCCTGGCCATTCCACACGGCAAGTGCAGGAGCCTGACGGAAACATTTGCTGCTTTTGGCAGACTGCAGGAGCCGGTAGAGTACAATTCCATTGACGGCGAACCGGTAACAATCCTGTTTCTCCTTGTCGGACCTGAATCCCAGAACAGTGTCCACATAAAAATGCTAAGCCGCATATCCCGCCTGCTCAACAGCTCGGCTTTCCGGGAAAAACTCCTTGAAAGTGAGGACGCCCGGAATATCATTGAGTTGTTCCAGGCAGAGGAAGAACACTTTGTGCGGATCTGAAACGGCTGAGGTGGCCCTTCTCCATGTCCAGAAATATTATCGACGGCAAGAAAGTAGCGGAAATTCTGAGGCAACAGGTCCGCGATGACGTCAGGGAGTGGGTCGGCAGGGGCAATCGTCCCCCCATGCTTCAGGCCATCCTGATCGGCAACGACCCGGGATCCCGGACCTACGTTGGTGCCAAAACCCGCGCCTGCAAAGAGGTCGGAATCGAATCCGAAACGGCAATTTTCCCTGATACCATATCCATCAGGGAACTCAAGGAGGCCATTAAAAGCTACAATGAGGACGACAGCATTGACGGCATCCTGCTGCAACTGCCCCTGCCCGGACACCTCCATCCTGACCAGGTTCTCGAAACCATTGACCACCGGAAGGATGTGGATGGATTTCACCCGATGAATGTCGGACGTCTGGCGGTTGGACAGCCGACGTTCCGCTCCTGCACCCCCGCTGGTATCCTGGAGCTGTTCCGCTATTACAGCGTTATGACAAAAGGCCGCCATGCCGTTGTCGTAGGCGCCAGCAATATCGTCGGTTCCCCGCTGGCCATCATGCTCTCAAGGGAAAACGATGCCGGCAAGGCAACTACCACCCTCTGCCACAAGTATACCCGCGACCTGACACGCCATACCATCCAGGCGGATATCCTGATCGTTGCCGTGGGATCTCCGGGTCTGATTACCGGTACGATGGTGCGCGAGGGTGCGGTCGTGGTCGATGTCGGCATAAACCGGGTCGCCGACTCCCAATCGGATAAGGGATACCGTCTTGTCGGGGATTGCGACTTTGACAGCGTAGCCGAAAAGGCCAGCCTCATCACACCGGTGCCGGGTGGCGTGGGTCCCATGACCGTCGCCATGCTGATGAAAAACACATTGCTGGCCGCCAAAAAATCAATCTATCCCGATGATTGATCGCGGCGCGACGAAACACGTGATGACCGGTTACCGTCTGACCGAACACCGCTCTTAGGAATCACCGGCCGTTTCTTCTTCCGACTCTTTTCCCGGCAAAATAGTGAGCTTTGCCGACAGCGTCTTCCGGATTTCATCGATGTTCTTGGCTTTGGCAAGCTTCTTTTTAGTCTTTTCGCCCCCGATCAGGCGTCCCAGCCTGTTGAGAATCAAAAGCTTGCGCTGAAAACTCAGATGAGTGGGGCTGAGCAGGATGAAAACGATCTGTACCGGCTCGTCCAATGTGTCCACCTGGAATCCCTCTTCACTGATTGCAAGCAGAAGTAGTGGTTTGCTCACATGATGTGTGCTCAGATGGGTCAGCATCACCCCGGGAAGATCGCTGGGCAGATTCTCCGGTTCCAGGACTTTCAGCTGCTGGGAAATCTCGGTTCCGACATCAGCCCGGTCAGGATACAGGCCGGACACCATTTTCTCAATGGCCTGGGTGTACCCGTCTTTGCCGTCGGCAGCTATATAAATCTGGTTGGCAGAAATGTCAGGGAGCAGGGGGGAGGCGTCGAAGCGGAGTACCGCTTGCGGTTTTTTGTGCTCCTCCACTTCGGCCGGATAGACAATGATGAAATTTTCAGGATTGACATTCCTGATGATCTGGGCGGGAAGCCTCTCAAATGCCGGCTGCCAGGCAACACCTCCACGACGGGAACTGACCAGTATCACCAGGTCCCGATTGTTGTAGAGGCCGGCTATGGAATCCGTCACCTTGTTCCATTTCCTGACGATCTTGTATTGTGCCGACAGCTCCGGCTTATGCTCCTCGATAAAAGGTTTGAGTATGTTCAGATTGCTTTCGGTTCCCAGTACAACAAGCTTTGCACCCAGCTGGTTGATCAGCTTCTTGATGGTCTGGAAGCTGTCTCCAAAACCCGGTTCGTACTGGGACATGGGAGGAACAGCCAGGATCACGCGTTCGGTGGTATTGATGGGCTGATCGATTTTGGAAACAAGGATGGTCTCATCGGACTGCTCCATCAGCTGATCCAGTACCGTGCCGAAAATGCGCTGCCGCGCCGTGATCACCCCGTTCCAGCCGATCACGATATCCGATATGCGCAGCTCCCGTGTTGCACGGATGATCCCCGAGGCTATATTGTAATCCACACGGGTAACCGGAATGACCGGAACATCGGCCGCCGCCGCATGCACCACGGCATGGCTCAGCATTTTCTCACCCGATGCCACGGCTGCTTCGACATAACGTGTCTCACGCGCAACGGTCAGGGGAAAAATCGGTTCGGTGCTGTTTTTACCGCGAATCATGATCGCGATATCCATGAGCGCCTCGGCCGTATCCGGATTGGCCAGCGGCACCAGGATACGTTCGGGGGAGTCCGAGACCTTGAGGGATGATTTTTCCTCAGCCAGGACCACACGGCGTCCGTACAGATCCACCAGATAGGGTCCCACAAAGCAGCTGGCAAGAATCAGAATGACCACGGCATTGACCGCCATCTCATCTAAAAGTCCGATCTCAAAACCGATCAGGGTCACGGCAAGGGTGGCCGCCGCCTGCGGACTCGTCAGGCCCAGCATGACCCAGCCCTCATCCGGCGTCAACCGGAAATATAGCTGTCCCGCTTTGGCAGCCAGATATTTGCCTACCATGACCAGGAGGAAAAAGAGCAGGGCCACAAGCCAGACTTCCATAGAGGTCAGCACACTTACATCCACCAGCATGCCTACCGAAATCAGGAAAAACGGGATAAACAGCGCATTCCCGACAAACTGTACCCGGCTCATCAATGTGCTGTTTTCAGGTACCAGGCGGTTCATGCTAAGTCCGGCCAGAAACGCCCCGATGATTGCGGCCAGGCCGACAAGCTGGGCCGCATACGCCGTCACGAACAGGACCGTCAGCAAAAAGACATACTCTATGTTGGTCTGGTCGCGGACATTCCTGAAGAACCAGCGTCCAAGCCGGGGAAGTATGAATACCACCACCGCAAGATAGACAGCCACCGAACCGATGAAAGTGATCCAGAAGTACGTGTTTATATCTCCGTGAACGGTTGCTGCAACTATGGCCAGTATGGTAAGGGAAAGGGCATCTGTCACCATGGTTGCCCCGAGACTCAGCGTAACGGCCTTGTTTTTTCCTATGCCAAGACGGTTGGCTATCGGATAGGCCAGAAGCGTATGCGAGCCTACAATGGCGCCCAGCAACAGAGCGCTTTCCGTTGAGTAACCCAGGAGCGGTGGTGCCAGCAAAAGACTGCCGGCCAGCGGAAGTCCAAATGAGGCCACCCCGAAAAGAATGCTCTGTCCGCGTGACCTGCTGAACTTTTCCAGATCAATGGATACCCCGGCAATGAACATCAGGTAAAGCAATCCCACCGTGCCCAGCAATATGATGGTGGCATCACGTTCCAGAAAGCCCAATCCGCCTTGTCCCACCAGGGCCCCGGCTATGATGAGCCCGACTATGGCGGGCACCCTCAGCTTGCTGGCTACCAGGGGCACCGTCAGGATTATGAGCATCACCAGTGCAAATATCAGCACGGGATCACTGAACGGAAGAGTTAAAAAATCAGACAGTTGCATGGGTATAGGGGTATCTGCAGGAATGCCGGGAACAGTGCTGCAAGGCAACCGGCGGCATGCATGCAAACATAAGAAAAAAGTGCCGGAGTTTTAACGGCAAGCTCCGCAACAGGCGAATTTTATTTTTTCCGAAAATAAATTCATAATGGGTGTCACTATGTTGTCACACCATGCCGTTACATTGCTTCTGAACGAACAAGGAAACCCAAAACCGGAGAATAAAAATGAACACGGCAACCCCGCTCACACACACTGCAGAGAAACAGCATTCCATTGAAATTACGGCAAACACACGCCGGCTGGCACTGCTCACCGATCAACGGATCCACGAAACGGATATTTTCACACTGTTTGGCTGGAACGATCTTCCGGATGCGTTGCGAAATGTCATCCGGTCTGATATGGAGGCGTATCGCGATGAACTGCTCGGACTCTATTCCACTTGTGACACAGGTGTTAAAAACCGCAGAAAGAGCGTTTCCTACTGGATACGAGCCTACCGTCAGGGCATGTGCTCGGAGCAAACAGCTGTGGATGCGCTTTCGGCAACTATTGCGGTCTGAATCAGCATCCAGTTCCCGTGATCAACCTCAGAATCGCTTGAAAAGCACAAGCAGGCGAAAAACGGTGGTATCGATCTTTCCGATACGGCTATGCTCTCCCGTGAACAGATAACCGATACGCCTGGAAAATGTGGCTGATTGAAGATTGAGCAGTGAATGCAGCAGCTGCCTGTTTGATTCAGATAACCGGCATCGTAAACCAGAGTCCGTACGATTTTCGAGGTGGGCGAAATGTCTTTGCAGCGCCCTCGCCTGACGCACAATGTGTCCGACCGACCAGTCACGTTTACGCATGGCGGTTAATCGCTTGCGGATGATCCGAAAGGAACTGGTGGCCACAGGGGTGGTGCTCTCTTCGTGACGGCGGAACAGGATGACGGGCTCCGGATCATAGTGCATGTGCCCGATGGCACTTGCCAGCAGGTAACACCACCAGTCGTGCATGATAATTCCGGAACAGGGATCGCCATCGCTGCCGGCCCGCAGCGTCTCCAGGACGCAGTTCCTGAGCGGCGTGTTGATCACCATGGTGCATCCTACTACCTGGTTCTGGATCAGGGCATTTGCAAACCCTGCGTTCTTCGGGACGGGGCTCAGGATTTTTTCACCGCTTTCCTGATCTACCAGCCATTGTCGCCCATGGTACAAAAACGGCACATCCCGTTTCAGGACACGCACAGCGCGCTCCAGTTTTTCAGGAAGCCAGACATCATCCTGGTCACAGAAAGAGTATCCAGCATACGCATCGCCTGCCTGCCCGAGAAGATGGAAGAAACTTCTGACAATGCCGATGTTTTCCCCACGGATCACATGCATCCGGCTGCCAGTCCCGGTTTGGGTTTTTTGCGCCAATCTGCCGGCAAATTCCTCGAGGATTTCCACCGTACCGTCCGTCGATCCGTCATCACGAACCCACAGATCCCAGTGAGGGCAGCTCTGGTCCTGAATACTTTCAAGCAAAGGGACCAGATAACCGGCACCATTGCAGGTGGAGAGCAGGACAGCGATGCGCCCGGACTTGCTTTCAGCTTGTGCTTCAGCCTGTATCATCAGCCCCGGTTGTTTTGGTTCCTGCGATCAGATCCCTGAGGATCCGGTCGATTTCCGTCACGAGACGCTCCGCTGAGAAATGAGTTTCGGCATATTCCCGCGCCCGATTGATAATCGCGTTGCGAAGCGACGGATCGTCGATAAGTTTTCTGATCTGTCGGACGAGATGTTCCGGTTCGCCCGACCGGTATACAAGCCCCGTCTCACCATCCAGTACGATTTCAGGCAGCGCGCCGGCATCGGAGCTCACAACGGGACATCCCGCCAGCATCGCTTCCACGGCAACACGGCCGAATGTTTCCATCCGGGATGTGATCAGCAGTAAATCCGCCCGAGCGTATTCGGCACCCAGATCACTGCGATACCCCATCAGCTGAACTCTTTTCTCCAGGCCGGCGTCTTCAATCTCTTTTGCCAGCTTCCGCATCTCCTCATCATCACCCGACCCGTAGATATCAAGCAGCACGGATACTCCCGCCAATTCCAGGATTTTGACAGCCGCAACGGCCTCGCCGTAGTGCTTGACCCTGCTCACGCCACCAGCCATGATCATGCGAAGCGGTGTGCCTGTTCCGTCTGCCGGCTTTCCCAGCTGGTCCGATGGCTCTGAATGATACGTTTCCGTATCCAGGCCATTGTAGACGATTTCGGTGCGAAGCTCTTTGGAAGGTCCGGCCGCTCGCCGAAGCCGCGGCGCCAGCTGATCATGCAGAAAACGGGAGTTGCAGATGAAACAGTCACTCGTGCGGGCTATCAGACGCAGCGACGATTCCGTACCGTAATCGAAAAGCCCGAACCCTGTAGAACGGTCACCGGGCAACTCCCTGGCATGCCAGATATGCAACGGCCGAGGCGACAACTTTTCAGCAGCCATAGCCCCCGCAGGTGTGGCGATGGTGTTGGTGTATATGATATCGGGCATCCAGCGTTCCGCTTCCCTCACCAGCCGGCCAAGCAGAAACCGGTTCCTGATCCTGCGATAATGCCTTGCAACAGTATGATACCGGAATCCGATCCAGCGCAGGAAGGGAATGATCCGGAATGGAATATCCTTATCATCAAGCGCCCGGGCTAGAGGGCCTTCGTCCGGAACAACGACCAGGATCTCGTACCTGTCGAGCCGCTGCAGGCCACAGACCAGCGTCAGCAAGGACCGCTCCGCACCATACAACTCACCGCTGTGAGAAATAAAAAGGATCCGCGTTTTGTAATAATATTCTTTTTCTTTACCGGACAATGAAGGCCTCATATAATTTGGCAAAAAAGAGATATGCCTTGTGATATCCTCTACAGCATGCCATAAAGATGATACAACTTTTCACCCTGTGTGACCGCATTATATTCCTTCTCCAGAAAAGATCGCGCATTCCGGGTCATCGCCCCCCATGACCCCGGGTCGGACATCAGTTTTTTCAGGCAGGTTGCGATTCCGTCACTATCCCGCTCTTCCGCCAGCAAACCACTATGGCCATGATGGATAACATCCGGAATGTCACAATGATTTGAACTTACTACAGGCATGCCGCCGGCTGCCATTTCAATAAGCGATACAGGGGCGCCACCTTCACTGTCACCATCCTCGGCAGTGACACTGGGTGCAAGGTAAATGTGATGCGAGCGCGCCGTTTCAAAAAGTTTTCTTGCTGTCATGAACCCGGTCCGTTTCACCCGCTTGCCCAGCGGTGACTGCTCCAGAAACGCGAGGATGTGTCGCTTTTCCATGACAGATGCCGGGTCATCAATGGCGTCACCCACAAGAGTAACCTCCAGGTTTACGTGTTCGGCGACCTGTTCCAGCGCTTTCAAACCATAAAGGAATCCTTTTTTTGGACGAAAAGCCGCTGCCATGAGCACTCGAAAAGGCTCGTCCCTGCTTTTCATCCTGGGTTCAAAAGCGATGGTGTCCAGGTCAACGCCAAGATGATGAACACGCAATTTCTCTGCCGGACATCCCAGCGCCTGTACTTTTGCAGCCATGAAGGAACCCTCGCAAAGTACCAGATCGACCCGCTGGAACATATCCTGGTACCGTTTTTTCCACGCCGGATTCACTTTCGGGAGATGATCCACATCCTGCCCGTAAAACGTCACCACCTGCCTCGTTTTTCTTGTTCGGGAGGAGAGAGGCAGTTGCATGACACGATGGTTTTTCCATCCAACCGGACCAAAATGCGAATGGAGGATGTCCGGTTTCAGGCGATGGCATTTGTACCGCACAAACAGATGGTAGTCGATGTGTCGGAAAAGCCGGGTGGACAGCCGTGTGAATCGATTCGCCGGGCCGGAAAGCGAATGGATGTTGGACAGGTGGAACTGATCCTGATGCTGCAACTCCTTGCAGAGGATATGGGAGGTCACATCATCCGGCAGGAACCGCACCTGATTGTACAGCCAGGTCTGGGTCTGTGGAAGCCATACGGGAAAACTGTGTGCAACAGTCAGTGACATGAAAAAACGGATTTCTTGGAGTTGCAGTGCAAAGGATAACGCACAATGAAAAGAGGTAAATGACAATGAAAAGAGGTGAATGACAATGGAAAAAGATTAATTACTGTGGAAAAAGGTAAATGACACTGAAAAGAAGTATGTGGCATTTAAAAAGAGGTACATGGTGTGGTTGGGCGCCGGTCGTATTACAGGGCAACCGCGGGTTTTCAAGAATCGGGAGAAAGAGCCCGGGATCATCCGGACCGGTTTTTGACAGCATCCAGAAATTCGCGGATGAAACCGGACTGCGTCCACCAAACTAAAGGAAAGTACACCATTGCAAACAGCAAGGCAATCACTGCGACCATTACAACGTCGGAAAGCATCAGGCCTTTGCTGACTGCGAACCACCTTCCGACCATGGATACCGCCCAGGAAATGGCAAGAATGCCCGCAACGGAAGCAGTACCCCCAAGGAAACGCGGCCATGACAAACCGATCAGTTTGTTGACCATAACGGATTGGCCCAGTGCAAAATACATGGCATTTGCTGCCAGATACATCCACAAGAGTGCAAAAACGCTGTATTGTGCCCCTGCCAGAAAGACAAGGGTGTTGATGATTGCCGTTCCGAGATTCCAAAGAAACATGAGGCGTGCCCGTCCCTTCGCCAGCACGATATTGCCGCTCGGGTTCCCCACCATCCTCAGCAGGCCGATGGCCGCCATCAGCGGGATGAGTGCCGATGCCAGCTGCCAGCCCCCGCCAAACAGCAGCGACACCAGCCAGGGGGCAGTAAGGGCCGTCACCAGAAAAAATGGTCCGGTCAGTGAGATAATTGCACGCATCAGCTTCAGATAGCCGTTACGCAGTACGGCATTGTCGTCCTGGCGGCTTGAAAACACGGGAAAAGCCACTCTGTTGAGCAGGGCACTGAATCTTGTGATGGGAAACAGCACAAGATGGTATGCCAGATGATACGCTCCCAGAACTTCAGCACCGAAAAAACGGCCGATGATAAGTTGATCGATCCGTGCGGAATAGACACTCAGTCCGCGCTCGCCCATCTGGAAAAGCCCGAAGCTCAGATGTGAGCGAACCTCGCCGGGTGAAAAACACAAGGAGGGCCTCCAGGTCCGCATTCCGTTGCCAATGTACATCATGCTCATTATTGCAGCCGTCGCAATATGGGACCAGATCAGCGAATACACGCCAAATCCCCACAGTGCAAGAACGGTTGCCGTGATGAAACCGGCCAGGGAACTGATACCTTCCGAAACGGTTATATATTTGAAGGAAAGTCTTTTGCGCAGCAAGACCTCATAAAGATTCCCGAGTGCAAACAGTGGCAGGATGGCACCACCGACCCGCAGCAGCCGGCCGACTTCCGGCTCTCCGTAAAAAACAGCAAAAAGAGGCGCCGTAACATAAATGACCAGATACAACACTGCTGCCGCGCCGATATTGATCCAGTATAGGGTCGACAGTTGCCGGGACGATTGGCTTCGGAAATGGATTACCGCATTGCTGGTGCCGCCATCGGCAAAAATCCGCCCCAGGCTGATCACAACCATCGCCATGGCAAGCAAACCGAAATCGCCGGGCGTCAGTATGCGCGCAAGCACGATATACTTGAGCAGTTCCAGACCGTTGGATACCAGTCCGCCAATACCGCTCCATCCGGCGCTGCGATATGCTTTCTGCTGCAGACTCATTGAAGCCGCTGTCGCTCGCCGGACTTTCTTGCCCAATTGCCGGCCGTTCCCAACATTTTTTCCACCATTGAAGTGCGCCGGACTGCTCGACAAGCATACGGAACAGCTCCGAAACTGCTTTTGAATTGTTCCACACCTCCCATGCCCATGCTCGGGTTGAAGTCAAACCAATCATCCCATCCGGCCGGTTCAATCATGAGGAAACGGAAGTTTTTGTGTTAGGAAGAAAGTGATTCTTGTTCATCAGGACTAGCGGAGCGCAGCGGTGAAAAAAAACGGTCACGAAATATGTCAACCCGGTGAATCAAAATAGCGAATCATCACTTTATGCACGCGTTCAGCCACTTCTTCGATCCGGTCGGAGAGTCCGGGCCAGAGAGGCAGCCGGATCAGGGAATCGGCCAGTCGCTCGGTCCCTGGCAATGCAGGGACGTCACCCAGTGTCGACCGGGCCCAGGGAGAGTTGTGCAGCGGCACATAATGAAAGGTGGCATCGATGCCCGCATTTTTTAATTCTTTGAGCAGCGGGTTGCGGTCACGCACACGCTGCACGCGAAAATAGAATATGTGGTAGTTGGGCCGGGCATAGCCGGGAACCTGCGGCAGAAAAATCCAGCCACGGTCCGCGGCAGGTTCAAGCACCCTGCGATACGTATTCCAGACAGACTCCCTGGCCTGCTGGATGGCTTCCTTTTTCTGAAGTTGCGCTTCCAGCACCGCGGACAGGATCTCGGAGGGGATGTAGCTGCTGCCGGGGCCGACCCAGGTATATTTGTCCACCTCTCCCCGCAGGAAAGCCGACCGGTTCGTCCCTTTTTCACGCACCCGTTCCGCTCTCACGGCCAGCTCGTTATCGCCGGTGACAAAGGCACCTCCTTCACCGCAAGTGATGTTTTTGGTATCATGGAAGCTGAAACAGCCAATATCACCCACCGTGCCCAGAAACCGGTTGTTCCAACGGGCTCCAAGCGCCTGGGCGGCATCTTCTACTAAGGCTATTTTGCCGCCGGTGACATTTTCCTGTTCCTTTATGACCCTGTGGAGACCGTCAAAATCTGCAGAAACCCCGGCGTAATGCACCGGAATTACAGCGCGTGTAGCCGGAGTGATGCGGCGGGCCACATCGTCCGGATCGAGGTTGAGATCCGCCTCCCGGATTTCGGCAAAGACCGGCGTCCCGCCCCGCATGCAGACGGCGTTTGCCGTCGACACAAACGTAAAACCCGGCATGATCACCTCATCGCCGGGACCTATCTCCAGTACGATCATGGCCATTTCCAGCGCATGTGTGCACGAGGTCGTCAGAAAGCAGTGACGCGTCCCTAGCCACCGGCGCAACACGGCTTCCACCCGTTTCCCGACCGGACCGTCCCCATGCCAGCTGCCCTCCTCCATAACTTTCTGAACCGCTTCAAGCTCTTCCGATCCTCTGCAGATTCGGTTAAACGGGATGAATTCGCTCATGAAAAAAAAATTGGGAAAAATGTCGGTTCGCATAACGCGATTAATTTTGTAATTTACATAAACGCCAATCAAATGTCTGCCCTTTCATGACTTCAAGGAAATCCGACCAGAAAATCACCCGTCAAGGTCTCACCTATGATGATGTCCTGTTAATCCCGGGATACTCCAAGGTTCTTCCTCGCAATGTAGATACAAAGACGGAGCTTGCGCCCGGACTCACACTCAACATCCCCATAATCAGTGCTGCAATGGATACGGTGTCCGAATACAGGCTTGCCATAGCACTTGCGCGGGAAGGTGGCATTGCCATGCTGCACAAGAATATGCCCATTGAAGACCAGGCCGGGCAGGTACGGCTGGTCAAACGCAGTGAAAGCGGCATGATCGTGGACCCTATTACGCTGAAGCGCGGGGCAAGGGTCGCTGAAGCACGCAGCCTTATGAACAGTCTTCAGATTGGCGGAATCCCGATTGTCAACGACAACCACGTGCTGGAGGGAATCGTCACCAATCGCGACCTGCGCTTCGAATCGGATCCGGCTACCAGACTTGGCGATATCATGACCTCGGAAAACCTGGTCACCGGAGTGGAGGGGACCACCCTTGAAACCGCCGAAAAACTCCTCCAGAAGTACAAGATCGAAAAGCTCCCTATCGTAAATAAGGAGGGCGTCCTCGTCGGCCTCATTACGTTCAAGGACATTGAAAAGAAGAAAAATTTCCCGAATGCCTGCAAGGATGAAATGGGCCGTCTGCGGGTTGGGGCTGCCGTAGGCATCTCCCCCGAGACACACGAACGCACGGCCGCCCTTGTTGAAGCAGGTGTCGATATCATCACCGTGGATACGGCCCATGGCCATTCCCTGGGAGTGATCGAAACGGTCCGCCAGATCAGGACCGACTGGCCTGATCTGAGGATCATTGCAGGCAATATTGCCACAGCAGAAGCCGCAGAAGCGCTGCACAAGGCAGGAGCGGATGTTGTCAAGGTAGGCGTCGGTCCCGGATCCATATGTACCACCCGTATCGTCACAGGCGTTGGTGTGCCTCAGCTCAGCGCCGTCATGGAAGTCGCGGACTATACCTCGAAGGCCGGAATCGGCCTGATTGCCGATGGCGGCATCAAGCAGACCGGTGATATTCCCAAGGCCATCGCCGGCGGAGCGACAGCGGTGATGATCGGGTCGCTGTTCGCCGGGGTGGACGAGAGTCCGGGCGAGACCATCATTTATGAAGCCCGGAAATTCAAAACCTACCGCGGAATGGGCAGCCTGAGTGCCATGAACCAGGGCAGCAAGGACCGGTACTTCCAGGATGTCGAGGACGATATCAAGAAACTGGTTCCGGAGGGTATTGAAGGACGCGTACCCTACAAGGGACATCTTTCCGAGGTGGTTTTCCAGATGACCGGCGGCCTGAAAGCGGCCATGGGTTACTGCGGCGCGGCAAACATAAAGGAACTGAAAGACGCTCAGTTCGTGCACATATCCGCCGCAGGAATCCTTGAAAGCCACCCCCATTCGGTGCAGATAACCCAGGAGGCCCCGAACTATTCGGGCAAATGATCTTTTATTGCGGTATCGCTGCTGCAAGTGGCAGCGATGCCTTACTCCGATGATGAAGCTTTTGTTGCCACATTTGCATACATTGATGACCACCATCTACAACTGTTGCACAGGCCGGAACATCCCGGTGTTATCCCGTGAAAAAACTGCTTAAGAAACTTTTCGAACGTCGCCGCGAAGAGGTGACCATTTTGCTGTTCGATGACGACAACCCGCATCAGCAGGAGAGTTATGCGCTCAAACCGGGAAAGCTCATGGCGTTTCTGGCTGGACTGAACATCGCCATAGTTCTGCTGGTGTTCCTGCTTATCTACTTCACACCGCTCGGAACCTACTTTTTCAACATGGAGAACCGTGCCATACGCAGCTCGGTGATCCAGGTCCATGAAAGGGTCCTCGCTCTTCAGGATTCCCTGAAAGTCCGCGACCAGCAACTCAATCAAATTCAACGCGTGATCCGTGAGGGGGCCGATACCGTATTCAACATCAGGTCCACGCCGGAATGGAATGCTGTACAGAGTGAGCCCGAACACGAACCCGAACGCTCCGCAGTAACCTACCGCCTGGCTCATATTCCCGGCGTGCAATCCCTGCAAGGGGAGCAGGTCATTCACTCCGATATCTTCTCGGGTGAGGTACGGTTTCCGGCTGAACCGCCCGTAACCGGCACCCTTACCGGCAGATATCAGCCGGATATCGGACACTTCGGATTGGATATTGCCGCACGGAAAGGCACGGACGTGCGCACCGTAGCCGATGGCGTAATCGCAAGCTCGGAATGGACCATCAACAACGGGTATACCGTTCACATCCTCCATTCCGGTGGATACGTTACCATCTACAAACATTTTTCCGAAGTGATCCACCGGACCGGGGATGTGGTCCGAAAAGGGGATGTCATCGGAAAAGTAGGTGAAACCGGCCTGCTGGCCTCCGGCCCCCATGTTCACTTTGAATTGTGGAAAAACGGAGTCTCGCTTGACCCGGAATACTATATAAATGTAAATTAACACCGCTCTTACCCCATTAATCACAATATTATCTATCCTCCAGTATGTTTGGAAAAAACTCAAAAACACAAAAGTCTGCCATGAAAAATGATATCCCCGGACAACCCAACATCAATATCATAAGCGCCGGCTCTGTTCTCACAGGCACCTTCAAAAGCAAAAGCGACTTCCGCATTTCGGGCACCGTCGAAGGAGAGGTGCATGCTGACAGTAAATGCATTGTTTCGGAATCCGGCCTGGTCAAGGGTGACCTTGTTGCAAAGGAAGCCGATATTGCCGGCACTATCCAGGGTGAACTGAAAATCTCAAACCGGCTCATCCTTCGTGCTTCGGCCAAAATATCGGGCGACATACAGACCAAAACACTCATGGTGGAAGAGGGGGCTCACATCGACGGATCCTGCAAGATGGGCGACCTGGCTGCTTCCGATGCCGGTAGGGGAAATAACAAAGACACCTGGAAAAAACAGCCGGAAAAGAAAGAAAGCTGATGCCAACAGCGGCCCTGCGTTATTGCAACCCCCCCCGCAGGTCCCTGCCTGGCCCTTAAGCTTGCAACTGATACGCATGCCCATCCGAAACCTCGTTAAATACGGTGAATTCATCGCTTTGGGGATCCACATCGCCGCATCAATGATTATACCTGTTGTGATTGGCATATATGTGGACAAGCGATGGGACCTCTCCCCCTGGGGCGTGATCGTCGGGGCATTGCTTGGGTTCGGAAGCCTGATCTCCATTGTGATCAAACTGGCCGTCAAAACAGGAAAAAGCGAATACAAGGACACACATTCAAACAATAACACATCTTTACAAACCAAGGAAACCGACAGTGAATCCGAAAAGGAGGGAAATGATCCGATTTAGCGGCTATGTCATTGTATTTGACATCGCATGCCTGGTTCTCGCCGGTGTACCCCTGTACCTGCTGGCTGGACTCGAAATCTTCCTTCCGATACCCGTAGCCCTTGTGATTACCACGGTGCTTGCCATTGCCAGCTTCTATCCTTTCGTCAGGATGAGCGGTGGATCGATGAACAGATATATGACCGCCATGCTGATTGCCATGTTCACCCGTATGATATTCATCGGCGTGTCGGTTGTTGTTGTTTTTGTTTTTACCGAATTGAATCAAATTGGCTTTACAGTTGCATTATTATTTTCCTATATTTGCAAATCCGCTTTCGAGACATTTATTCTAACACGTTAACACAGAGGGCATACGTCGGTATCGTGATGAAACAACTTCTGCGCTTTCTCCTTATGACTCTTGTATTTACTACAAGTGTTGCTGTTGTTTCCAATGCAGATACCGGCAGCGAAAACCGGATTGACCTCATCGGCAAGGTGGTCGACAAATATTACCTCGATTTCAAACCGCTGACGACCATTGAATTGCCCCGCCTCATCTACGACAATGGAAACGTCCATGTCTACCGAAGCACCACCTCGCTGCTCAACAAGAGCGAGCTGTTCACAGACGCCGCCTATGTGGATGCCTACCCGGTGACTGTGGACGGGCGCATCAAACCGGCCAGCTATCAGATCGTCCGCCTTGACGGCACCTCTCCGCAATTTGACTTTTCCATTACGAACCACCTGGTTTTTTTCTGGCTTGCAGCCCTGCTGACTTTCCTGATCTTTATCCCGCTTTCTAAAAAGTACCGCAAGGGTACCGGACGAATTACAGAACCTCAGGGACCCTTTCAGAATATTTTTGAAACACTGGTCATCTTTATCCGTGATGAAATCGCTCTGCAGAACATCGGTTCTCAAAAATACCAGATGTTCACCCCTTACCTGCTGACCGTGTTTTTCTTCATCCTCTTCATGAATTTCTTCGGTCTGATGCCATGGGGCGTCTCCGCTACGGCCGATATCACCGTGACTGCGGCTCTGGCACTGTTCACTTTTTCGGCGACACAGATCTTTGCAAGCAAGGACCACTGGAGGCACGTGTTCTGGTTCCCAGGGGTGCCGGTTCCCATCAAGTTCATCCTGCTGCCGGTGGAGCTGATCGGACTTTTCACCAAACCCTTTGCTCTCTGCATCCGACTCTTTGCCAACATGGCCTCCGGAAAAATTCTCATTTTGTCGATCTTAGGAACCATTTTCATTTTTGCCGATCTTTTCGGATCGGGCGTGGCGTACGGGACCTCATGGTTCTGGGTTTTCCTGACGCTGTTTATCTATCTGATCAAAGCGCTTGTCGGCTTTATTCAGGCCTATGTGTTCACCATCTTGTCAGCGCTCTTCATTGGAATGGCCACGGCCGACCACAGTGATGAGCATGGCCACTGATCTTTTCCCTGCAAACAATTAACTGTAATAAATGAGGTAAAATAATGGAATTAGCATACTTAGCTGCTGGATTCGGAGCTGGAATCACCACCATCGGTGCCGCTGTCGGTATTGGTATGATCGGTAAAAGTGCCATGGAAGGCTCGGCCCGACAGCCTGAAGCTTCCGGCGATATCCGTACATCCATGCTCATCTCGGCCGCCTTTATCGAGGGTGTTGCACTTTTCGGACAGGTAGTATGTATTGTTCTTGCTCTCAAGTAAGTATTATCCACGCTTTTCATTGTTCGTAAACGCCTGACACCATTGCCATGAATCCTGTCTTTACCCAAGGCCTGCTGGATGTGGATTTCGGTCTGTTTTTCTGGATCCTCATCACTTTCCTTCTGTTCCTTTTCCTGCTCACCAAGTTTGCATGGAGGCCCATCCTCAATGCTCTTGGAGAACGTGAAAAAGCCATAAAGGATTCTCTGGAGGCGGCCCAAAAAGCCAAAGAGGAGGCCCTTCACATCTCCCGGGAAAATGAAAAGGCCATGAAAGAGGTCGAATCCATGTCCCAGAGACTGCGCAAGGAAGCGATAGAGGAGGCCGAAGCACTGCGTGCCGACCGCACCGAAAAAGCCAGGGCTGAAGCAGAAAAACTCCTTGACCAGGCGCGGTCAACCATTGAACAGGAGAAGAAAAAAGCCTTGATTGAACTCAGGGAAGAGGTCGGAAAAATGGCCATCGAAGCAGCTTCCCGCATTCTGGATGAAGAGATCGATGAAGAGCGTAACAGGAAAATCGTGGACCGCTACATCAAAGAACTCACCTAATGCCCGCTGATTCATGGTAGTTAAAAAAGTTGCCCATCGCTACGCCTCCGCTCTGTTCCAGGAGGCAAAAAGCCGCAATGAGGTGGATGCCGTTGCCCGCGATATGCAGCGGATCAGCGAAAGCATCTCCGGATCCGGTGACCTGCTTCTCTTTTTGAGAAGCCAGATCATCTCCCGCGAGATCAAGGCACGTGTTCTTGCCGAGCTGTTCGAAAAGGATCTCTCGGAAATCAGCAGGAATCTCGTCCGATTGATGATTGAAAAAAGGAGGGAGGATCAGCTCCCCGGAATCACCTACATATTCGGCCAGCTTTACAAAAAGGAACAGGGCCTGCAGGACATCGAAATTCTTGTGACAAAAAGGCCCGGATCCGATCAAACCAACCTCCTTAAAAAAGCGCTGGAGAAAAAAACGGGAGGCAAGGTCCTTCTCACTTTCAGGGAAGATCCCTCTTTGAAAGGCGGCATGGCCATCCGTATCGATGACACCGTCATTGACGGAACCGTAAAACACAAACTACAACAACTTGAAGCCTCATTCCAGAAAGCAGGAATGTGAGTTTTCACAAGTATTGATTGAGCAGCAATATGAGTCATGTAAAACCAGAAGAAGTATCCGCCATACTCCGGAAACAACTGGCCGGCTTTGATACAAAAACGGATGTCTATGATGTCGGTACCGTTCTTGAAGTCGGGGACGGAATTGCCAGGGTATACGGACTGTCCAAAGTCCAGGCAGGTGAGTTGGTGGAGCTTCCCGATTGCAAGGACGAGGACGGCAACCCGATCCGTGGAATGGTGCAGAACCTGGAAGAGGACAACGCCGGTATCGTCCTTTTTGGTGGTGCCCGGTTCGTCAAAGAAGGGGACAAGGTCCAGCGCACCAAAGAGATTGCCTCGCTGCCCGTTGGAG
>SKNL01000193.1 GCA_007120555.1 Balneolales bacterium | reverse complement strand
CACCCAGTATGACGATTTCCAGTTGATACTCCTCGCAATAGTCGATCAAACGGATGAGATCATTTTCCAGAGCCCGGTTTTTTTCAGCGGACCAGGCGCCGAGGTGGACATCCGACAGAAAGAGAAGAGACCGGGCAGGCAGAACAAGGGTGCTATTTTTTTCTGTAGATGACAAAGCGTATGAATTCAGAGAAAACGTCCCGTATTTCAGTCTCCGGAAACTCATTCAGAAGTATGAGTGCCTTTCCGGCATGTTCTTCCATCTTTCGGGTGGCATATGCAATGCCGCCATTGTCGATTACAAAGTCCCGGATATAATCCACCTGTCGGGTGCTTTTTCCTTTTTTCCGGAACAGCCAGCGCATTTTTTTTTGTTCGATAAGGGAAGCGTTATCAAGTGCGGCAATGAACGGCAGTGTGATTTTCCTTTCCAGGATATCGTTGCCGGTGGTTTTGCCTGTTTTGCGATGGCTGTAGTCCAGCAGGTCGTCGCGTATCTGGAACGCAATGCCGATGTGATGTCCGATTCCGCGCATGCGTTCACGAACGGCTTCATCTGCCGATGCGCTGATGGCTCCGCATTCACAGCAGGCTACCAGCAGGCTTCCCGTCTTTTCCGTTATGATCTGGTAGTATTTCTCCTCTGTCATGTTCTGCAGCTTGGATGCCTTGAGCTGGCGCAGTTCACCTTCGCTCATACGTTTCACGGCAGTGGAGAGGACCTTCAGCAGTTCGAATTCATCCGAATCCACGGCTACCAGCAAACCTTTGGCAAGCAGAAAATCACCGAACAGTACGCTCGCCTTGTTTTTCCAGACTTTGTTCATGCTGAGGAAACCACGGCGCTTGTCCGCATTATCCACAACGTCATCATGGATCAGCGTGGCGGTATGCAGCAGTTCGATCATGGTTGCGGCTACATGGGAGCGCTCGTTGATCCCGCCGCAGATTTTGGCGGCAAGCAGAACCAGGACAGGCCGCATCTGCTTGCCCTTCATTTGCATAAGATAGCGGATGATGCGGTTCAGCAGGAAGACGTCGGTATCCAGATGCTGCCGGAAATGGACCTTGAATGTTTCCAGCTCGGAAGCGATCGGCTGCTGGATATCGCCCAGGGATTTTATGGGTGCTGTTTCAGGGTCGATGATATCCTCTGTTACTTCGTTGGTCATGCAAAAGTCGGGAATATTTTGAGATTATAATTTGGTATCTTTCGTCCGGATTGCTGCTGGCTACGTCGGGCTAATGATATCTGGCTGTAAATGTACGAGCCAATTTAGCAGTTTTTAACCACAAATCTTGAGAAAAAGACTGTGAAGAAAATCAAACGCATAGCCGTTTTCACCAGTGGAGGAGACGCCCCGGGGATGAATGCCGCTATACGGTCTTCCGTCCGGACGGCCACAAGTAACGGATTAAATGTGATGGGCGTTCGTTTTGGTTATCAGGGTATGATCGACGACGATTTTATCGAGATGCACCACCACAGTGTCTCCAATATCCTCCAGCGTGGCGGAACCATTCTTAAATCGGCCCGATCCAAAGAGTTCCGTACTTCGGAAGGGCGAAAAAAAGCCATAGATAACCTGAAAAAACATGGCATTGATGCCATTGTGGCTATCGGGGGCGACGGCACCTTTCGCGGTGCATCCGAACTTTATGAGGAATACGGGATACCGGTAGTGGGCGTACCGGGAACCATCGACAATGACCTCTACGGAACAGATGAAACCATCGGATATGACACCGCCCTGAACACGGCCATGGAAGCTATTGACAAGATACGGGATACGGCCGATGCCCATGACCGTTTGTTCCTTGTGGAGGTGATGGGACGTGAGGCTGGTTTCATTGCACTGGAAACAGGCATTGCCACCGGCGCCGAACTCATCCTGTTGCCCGAAGCCATAAAAAAGCTGGATTACATCTGTGACACTTTGAAAGAAGTGTTCAAGGTTCAGCGAAGAAGCAGCCTGGTTGTGGTTGCTGAAGGTGATCAGTCAGGCGGCGCCCTGAGCCTGGCGGAAAAACTGAAAGATGACTTCGGGAAATACGAAATGCGCGTCAGTGTGCTCGGTCACCTGCAGCGGGGCGGTTCGCCCACCTCCCATGACCGGGTGCTTGCCAGCAGGCTTGGAGGCGCTGCCGTTGAAGCCCTCCTCAACGGGCATACAAGCGTCATGGCTGGCGTGGTCAACCAGAAAAACACGCTGACGCCCATGCACAAAACCTGGTCTGAGAAAAAAAGCATCAATTTCGAGCTTCTTGAACTTGCAAAAGTAATACGGTAACAAATCTGAACATGATCACTATTGAAACAAAGCTGGCCCGCACCTTCCTGTCGGATGAAGAATATAATCTTGCCGCCGGGGTTGTAAACGATTCGTCAGAGCAGCTGGACAAGCGCACGGGAAAAGGAACCGAATGGCTTGGCTGGCAGGACATTCTCAGGGAACCGAATGATGCGCTCCTTGAAAACATGGAGTCCATCGGAAGGGAAATCCATAAAAACGCAGATGTATTAATTGTTTGCGGGATAGGCGGGTCCTATCTCGGTGCGCGTGCGGTCATTGAGGCCCTGCGTCCCGGGTTTTCGGATCGAGGCCCGGAGATTATCTATGCCGGACATCACATATCCGGCGGGTACCTGCAGCGGCTGATCGCGTATCTCGACAAGCCAAATGCTGATGGGTCGCACAAGCAGGTCTATCTGAATGTCATTTCCAAGTCCGGAACCACCATGGAGACCGCCATTGCCTTCCGGGTACTCAGAAAGTGGATACATGATCGCTATGGCGAAGATGCGGTGTCGCGCATATTTTGCACCACCAGCAAGGATGGAGGGGCATTGAACAAGATCATCCAGGCCTATGGATACCGCAAGTTCATACTTCCGGATGATGTCGGCGGCAGGTTTTCGGTACTGACACCCGTCGGACTGCTTCCCATAGCCGCTGCCGGCATTGATGTCAAAAGTCTTTTTTATGGTGCCGTGGATTGCTACCGGAAACTGGAGGGAGACCGTGATAACCTTCTGGACTATGTGAGCACGCGATTTGCGCTTTACAAAAATGGGTACGCCATAGATCTCATTGCTTCCTTTGAGCCTGCACTCGTTTCCATGGGCGGGTGGCTGCAGCAGCTTTACGGCGAAAGCGAAGGCAAAAATGGCCAGGGTCTGTTTCCCGCCGTTGCCCAGTACTCGACCGACCTGCACAGCCTCGGACAGATGGTCCAGGATGGAAAACGAAACATAATGGAGACGTTTCTTCACATCCGAAAACCTGAAAGATCGCTGACGCTGTCCACGGAATCCAGGGATTACGACGGCTTGAATTATCTTTCAGGCAAAACCATGGAAGAGGTCAATGAAAAAGCGTTTCAAGGGACAGTTCAGGCCCATGGGGAAGGTGGAGTGCCGGTCTTCATTGCCAGGATCGATGAGCAGAACGCCGAATGCCTCGGCCATGCCATTTATTATTTTGAACTGGCAACGGCCATTTTTGTCTATTCCCTGGGGGAGAATCCTTTTGATCAGCCGGGAGTGGAAGCGTATAAGAAAGCCATGTACCGACTGCTTGGGAAAGGAGACTGATGACCATGCCGGAGAAAAAGAAATCGGACTTCTACTATTATGCCGTTGCCGGCAATATCGGGGCTGGAAAATCTTCCCTTACCACCTTGCTGGCCAAACACTACAAGTGGCGCGCCTACTACGAATCCGTGGATGACAATCCTTACCTGACGGATTTTTATGAAGATATGAGGCGTTGGAGCTTCAACCTGCAGGTCTATTTCCTCTCCAGCCGGTTTCGCAGCCAGCAAGAGATTGTAAGCACACGGGAGAGCTTCATCCAGGACCGCACCATCTACGAGGACGTTGAGATCTTTGCCAAGAACCTATACCAGATGGGGCTGATGAGCAAGCGTGATTTTGAAAACTACAGCAATCTGTTTCGGGAGATGGTTGCATTTCTGACACCACCGGACATGCTCATCTATCTGCGGGCTGACGTGCCAACCCTGGTCCGGCAGATTCAGCAGCGCGGCAGAGACTACGAAAGCACCATCAGAATTGAATATCTCGAGCGGCTTAACACGCTCTATGAAGACTGGATCAAACGCTATCCGCATGAAAAACTGATCATTGATACGGACCATCTGGATTTTGTCAACAACAAGGAGGATTTGGGAAAGGTAATCGAAACCATAGAGCAAAGAAGATTTGGATTATTTTCATAGCGTTGTTTATGTGTGCATAATTTGTTAAATTTATCAGCTTTGTTACAAGTGCAAAGACCAACATGATTTCCTTCCGATACAACGAGATACCCAAGGGGGTGTCAGATGAACTGCTTGAAGTTGAGGCTGATGAGCTGGGTGTCGAAGGCTCGGGCATAACCCGGGTCAAGATACAGCTGAAGTTCAACAAGCAGGATGACAACCTTCGGATTCAGTGTCAGCTCAGTGTTTTCGCAACACTGAGCTGTGACCGCTCGCTCGATCGCTATGAAACCATGTTTGAAAGCACATACGAAGTTGTTTTTCAGCATGATGTCCAGGATGAACGGGAGGAGCTCTCCGGGACGCTCCGAAAACTGGATCCATCGCGGAATGTCATTGATATCACCCGGGAATTGCGGGATACGGTACTGCTCGGTATCCCTGTTAAAAAACTTCATCCAAGATATATCGAGGATGGAAAAATAACGGAATTTGAAGCCAGTTTTGGTGACAAAGAAAAAGAATCGGGGCATGATCCCAGGTGGGACGCTCTTACGGAACTGAAACAAAAAATTCAAAAGAATTAAGTAACGGAATATGGCACATCCAAAAAGAAAAACCTCCAAGGCCAGAAGGGACAAAAGACGCGCAAATTACAAATTGGAGGATCTTACCCTGACAGAGTGTACCAATTGCGGAACGGTGCACCAGCGTCATCGCGCCTGTACGGAATGTGGATATTACAGGGGTCGTCAGGTAGTCAAGGCCGCCAGCGAAGTCTGACTCCTAACCGGTATCCAACAGGAATTCAATCCAAATTCACATATATTCACATGATGAAAATTGCCGTTGATGCCTTTGGCGGTGACCATTTTCCAGAAAACCCGGTAAGCGGTGCCGTACTGGCCGTCGGGGAAAATGATCGGCTCACCGTTATTCTCACTGGTCCGGAAGAAGAAATAAAGAAAGAACTTGCAAATCATGACTATCCTGAAGATCGCATCATACTTCAGGATGCTCCTGAAATCATAGGCATGGATGAGTCGCCGGCACAGGCTGTCCGCAATAAACCGCACTCGTCCATTGTCGTTGGTCTGGGCATGCATCAGAAGGGTATGGTTGACGGCTTTGTGAGTGCCGGCAACACAGGTGCGCTTATGGCTGCCTCCGCTTTTATCCTTGGCAGGCTCGACGGGGTCATCCGGCCGACCATTGCTACGTTTTATCCTACGGTCAAGGGTTTGGGGCTGATGATCGATGCCGGTGCCAACCTGGAAGTCAAGCCGGAAATGCTTTACCAGTTCGGTGTTATGTGCAATATCTATGCGCGGGACATGATGGGCATAGACACTCCGCGAATCGGACTGCTCAATGTGGGTGAGGAGAAGGAAAAAGGATCCGAGACGCTCAAACAAGCGTATCAGCTTCTGCAAGCACTTCCCAATTTTGTTGGTAATATTGAGGGTCGCGACGTACTGTCCGGGCAGGCTGACGTGTTTGTCTGTGATGGAATAACCGGAAATATACTCCTCAAGTTTGGCGAGTCGATCCCGGAGGCGCTTAAAATGCTGCTCATGGGTGTTATCAAGAAACGCCAGCTGGACAAGGAGAAGGTTGCCCTGGTGACGTCCTTGCTTCAGGAAGCCTTTATGCCTTTTGACTACCAGCGGGTTGGTGGTGTTCCGTTCCTTGGTGTGAACGGGATCAGCATGGTGGGACATGGAGGCAGCTCCCCCGAAGCCATAAAAAACATGATTCTCAATGCGGTCAGGATGGCCGAATCGGATATCAACAAAAAAATCATTGCATCTGTAGCGTGAACAATGGGGTTGGCGCCTTCCGCGTAACGCGGCAGTAAGATGCAGACATACGGACTGTATAATTATTCTGTGGAATGAGTTCTGAAATTAAAGCAAAGATCTCTGCCGTGGGGCACTATTTGCCTGATTACGTATTGACGAATCAGGAACTTGAGAAATTGGTCGACACTAACGACGAATGGATCCGTACCAGAACGGGTATCACAGAACGCAGAATTCTCAAAGATCCTGACAAGGCTTCTGGTTTCATGGCAGCTGAAGCGGCCCGCGAGATTTTACGGCAGCGCAACCTGGAGGCGTCCGAAATCGATGTGATCATTGTTGCCACGGTCACTCCCGATTACATGTTTCCCGCTACGGCCTGCATCGCACAGAAACTGATTGGCGCTTCCAATGCTTTCTGCTTCGATCTTTCCGCTGCCTGCTCGGGCTTTTTGTATGCCCTTGAGGTCGGTTCCAACATGATCGCTTCCGGACAGTACAGGAAGGTAATGGTTATCGGATCGGATAAAATGAGTTCCATTGTGGATTATACCGATCGTGCGACATGCATCCTTTTTGGCGATGGAGCTGCCGGCGTATTGCTGGAACCGGCGGATGACGAAAATGCCATTATCGACAGCATCATGTACTCGGATGGGGATATGTCCAATACACTGATCCAGTTTGGCGGAGGAAGCCGCAACCCGGCCAGCCATGACACGGTAGATAAAAAAATGCACTATCTTTACCAGGAAGGCCGCCCTGTGTTCAAAAGGGCCACGGAAGGGATGGCCGACGTGTCCGTAGAGATCATGAAGAAAAACCGGTTGTCCGGCGATGATGTGGACTGGCTTGTTCCGCATCAGGCCAACCTCAGGATCATTGATGCCACGGCGCGCAGAATGGAACTGGATCCTTCCAAAGTGATGATCAATATCGACAAATACGGTAACACAACGGCCGCAACGATCCCGCTTTGTCTGTATGACTGGAAAGACCGGCTCAACAAAGGTGACAAACTTGTTCTCTCGGCGTTCGGCGGCGGATACACATGGGGCGCCATTTACCTCAAGTGGGCCATGTAACCATTCGTACCCATGAAAAAAGCATACCTTTTTCCCGGACAGGGATCGCAAAAAACCGGAATGGGACTGGATCATTACCGCTTCAACAGTGATTTTCGCAAACGCTGTGATGAGGCGAATGAGATTCTGGGCTACCGGCTTACGGATATCATGTTCGAAGGCCCGGAGGAATTGCTCACACAGACGAAACATACGCAACCGGCACTGTTTGTCCACGCTTTTTCCCTGTTCGAGATCCTGGGCCAGCGACCGGATATGGTAGCGGGACATAGTCTTGGCGAGTATACAGCCTTGGCGGCATCGGGCGTGCTGCATTTCGAAGAGGCCCTGAGCGCTGTCAAACGCCGTGGCGAGCTCATGCAGGAGGCTGGGGAATCGCAACCCGGGGCAATGGCTGCCATCATCGGGCTTGACGACGAAGTGGTGGAAAAGATCTGTTACGAACTCCATTCGGAGCCTGATCATGCTGTCATTCCTGCCAATTACAATACGAAGGGTCAAGTTGTCATTTCCGGTCATATTCCGGCTGTGGAGGAAGCCATGGACAAGCTCAGGGAGGCTGGTGCCAAGATTGTGAAAAAACTACCGGTAAGCGGCGCTTTCCACTCACCCCTGATGTCCTCGGCCCGCGATGAACTCAATACTGTCCTGGATACACTTGCGTTTCAGAAACCCGTCGCCGGCGTGTACTCAAATGTTACAGGAACCGTTTCCCATGACCCGGATGTGATAAGGCAAAACCTGAAACAGCAATTGCTGAAACCGGTTCGCTGGGCACAGACGCTGGCCGGTATGCACCAGGACGGTGCGAAACATTTTGTGGAAGTGGGTTCCGGCAACGTGCTTCAGGGACTGGTAAAACGCACACTCAGGGATGTCGGAATTTCGGGATTTCAATAAGAACGCAGCAGACAACTACAGAAACCATGAATTTGGAAAAATTTGCCCTGAACGGTAAAACAGCTCTTGTGACTGGCGGAAGCCGTGGAATAGGCAAAGCCATTGCACTTCAGCTGGCTGAGGCCGGGGCCGACGTTCTGATCACCTATGCCCGTTCTGCCGAGGCCGCAGAGGAAGTGGTCCGGCAAATTGAAGCAACGGGAAGGAAAGCCAAAGCGGTTCAGGCCGATGCGGTGGATTTCAACGAGGCGGAAAAAGTGGTTGCCGTTGCCCAGAGTGAATTCAACGGGCTGGACATACTGGTGAACAATGCCGGCATAACCCGTGATACCCTGATCATGCGTATGACCGAAGAGCAGTGGGACGATGTTATTCGCACCAACCTCAAAAGCGTCTTCAACTACTCAAAAGCGGTCATTCGTCCCATGATGAAAGCCCGTTCGGGATCCATCATCAACATCAGTTCCGTTGTCGGAATAGCCGGAAATGCAGGACAGACCAACTATTCGGCATCCAAAGCCGGGATTATAGGATTTTCAAAATCACTTGCCAGGGAGGTGGCCTCCAGGAATATCCGGGTGAATGTGATTGCACCGGGATACATATCCACGGAAATGACAGGAAAGCTTGATGAGAATATCCTCAAAAGCATTGAAGCGCAAATACCGCTGAAACGTGCCGGAGAACCTGATGAAGTAGCGCAAGCCGTGGTTTTTATGGCTTCGGATGCCGCTTCCTACCTCACCGGCGTCATCCTGAACGTGGATGGAGGCATGGCAATGTAGCGTCGCCGTTCATGTTGATTTAACTGGAATCTATTTTTATTATAAAAGGCATTTAAGCGAGCCCATTGGTAAATTCCAAGAATCGCGAAATCAAAAAGATAACCCACAACACACAGGTAACACATTAT
>SKNL01000243.1 GCA_007120555.1 Balneolales bacterium | reverse complement strand
ACGGATATGCATGATCTGGATTTCACCGCGATCGGGATTCAGTATCACCGAAAAAGCATCGTCCGTTTCGTATTTCTTACGGATCATGGATCGAAATACATCCTCAAGTATCGAGAGCAGAAGATCCCTGTCAATGCCTTTGTCCTTGGCAATTTCAGCAAAAGACTGAATGATCTGTTTTGAAATATCCGTTTGCATGTAGATTATGTTCGATAAAACCGTTTTGGTTATTTAAAAAGAGGCCTGGACGTAGGTCTCCATAATATCAGGAAACGAAATGTCCAGCTCTTTCTTGCTTTCTGTCAAGATCGTGATTTTGTCATCTGTCACGCCGGTCAGTTTTCCTTCCGATACAACTTCCTCGCCATCTTTGAGGTATGTCACACGAACATTTCGTCCCTTGTTGCTGTGATACTGCCTGATATCCCGGAGCGGGCGGTCCAGCCCGGGGGAAGAGACGTTCAGTGTGTATTTCTTTCCGTGCCAGCCGCTGGCATCCAGCAGCAAATTGATTTCCCGGCTTATGTCGACACACCGGTCAAGCGAAACATTGCCGCTTTCGGACTCCACGTAGATCCAGATCAAACGATTCCCTGTCGCACCCTTGAGTTCAACATCTACCAGGTACAGGTCGTCATCCGCCAGCACCTGTGCCGCAATATCCTTTATCTGATCAAGTTCGTCCAAATCGGCTCTGTTTTCTGATTTCCAAATACAAAAAAAGTGAGCCTTTTTCGGGCTCACTTACAAAGCATAAATATACGCCAATTTTTCATAAAACCCAAAATTTATGGCGTCTCCGGCACTGCTTCCGATCTTCCGGACGGCATGCACGGGCAATCACCGGAAGAAGCATTTTTCCCGTTCTTTGTCTATTTTCATTATAAAAGAGAACTGGAATTATCAGATATGCGCACATTGCCTTTTATATTACTGGTTTTACTCCTGTCAAGCGCCGTGCAGTGCAACAGTGACAACGAAGCTGAGACGGTGGACCGGCACGCGGGCCGGCAGGTGGAGCCAACACATTCACTGGAAATACTGGACGAGCAGCAGGAACGTGTTGTGGCCCGGGTGCGCGTCGCGCTGGCTCAGACCGAACAGGAGCGCAACACCGGACTGATGGACGTCCGGCAGATGCCTTTCGATACGGGAATGTATTTCCTGTTCGATGATGAAGAGCCAAGGAGCTTCTGGATGGCAAACACTCCCCTGTCGCTCGACATCCTTTTCGTTGACAGGAATCATCGCATCGTACGCATCCACATGCGGACCGTGCCCTTTTCCGAGCGTCAGATACGATCGGAGCTTCCCGCCAAGTACGCACTGGAAGTGAATGCCGGTTTTGTCAGTGAGCATGACATCCGTGAGGGCATGTATGTACGCCTGGGCGGACCGCTGCAAGAGTAGCGTATTGCAGCCGGATAAAACCTTTTCAGGGATCGGCAGGTGTTTGCCGGCGGACAAGGGTTGCTCCCCTGCCGGACACACCGTCATTTTTCGCTGCTGAGGAATTCCATCAGTTTCTCAACGTTTTTTCTCGAACCCATGTAGACCGGTGCCGTCTGGTGGATGGATTCCGGGACGATTTCCAGGATCCTTCCGCGACCGTCGAGTGCCAGGCCTCCCGCCTGTTCAATAATGTAGCCCATCGGGTTGCACTCGTACATCAGCCTGAGTTTCCCTTCGGGGTTGCTCACATTGGGTGGATAGAGGAAAACCCCGCCCAGCAGCAGGGTCCGGTGCAGGTCCGAGACCATCGAGCCTATGTAGCGCAGCGAGTAAGGACGTTTTGTCTGCGGATCCACCTTTTTGATGTGCTCGATATAGGAGCGGACTCCCTCCGGCCAGCCTGAGCTGTTCCCCTCATTGATACTGTATTGCGGATGAAAATCCGGGATGCGGATATCATCATCGGTGAGCATGAACTCACCGATCGTCGGGTCGAGGGTAAAGGAGCTTACTCCCATGCCTGTCGTGTAGACGAGCATGGTACTGGAGCCGTAGAGCACATATCCGGCTGCGGCCTGCCTCTCGCCGGGCTGCAGGGCATCCGATTCTTCCGCCGGCACCTCCCGCGGGCTTTTACGCATGTAGATGGAAAAAATAGTTCCCACCGAGACATTCACATCAATATTGGATGATCCGTCAAGCGGATCGAAAAAGACGATATATTTGCCGGATGAGCTTTCCAGCCGGATGAGCTCATTGCTTTCCTCCGAGATCATAAGGCTTACGATGCCCGAGCGTGCAAGTGCCGACATGATCTGTTCATCGGCAAACACATCCAGCTTTTTCACGCTCTCGCCGTGGACATTCCGGCTGCCATGCTGGCCAAGCAGGTTCGTGATCCCTGCCTTGTTCACTTCCCGTGAAACGATCTTGGCCGCCAGGCCGATGTCGCGAAGAAGCTGGGACAGCTCTCCGGTCGCCCCCTCGAATCGGTTCTGTGAGCGAATGATGAACTCTTCCAGCGTTAACAGATGATTTGCTTTTTCCTGTGGCATGAGCTCCTCGTTGGATGAATCAGAGTTTTTCAGATCGTTTTACCAGCTCCCCGTACAGTATTTCGGCCTTCTTTTCAAGTGAGCCGGGTGTGTCTGCATTGTGTACCACAATATCGGCCTTATCGGACAGACGGTCAAATTCGGGCTGCATCCTGATGCGGCTTTTAACCTCCTCAGGGCTGGATGCGTCCCGTTTTGTCACGCGCCGTATCCTCTCCTCTTGGGGACAGGCCACCAGAACAACGACATCGCATTCCGCGGCTTTTTCTGATGTCAGCAAAAGAGCTGATTCGTGGGCAAAAAGCGGAGCCCCATCCTCCTGTGCTTTCCGTTTTCTGTTTTCCAGTTCCCTGAAGACAGCGGGATGAACCATGCGGTTCAGTTCTTCCACGCGGCCGGCTTCAAAAGCGGCTTTGGCGAGGTACTCCCGGTTGAGGGATCCGTCCTGCCGGTATGACCGTTCGCCGAATGTTTCCGTAATCTTTTTTTTCAGACTATCATCGGTGACCATCAGTTGCTTGGCCAGTTCGTCGGCGTAGACTACCGGTACGCCAAGGCGTTCCCACACCTGCAGAAAAGTGGATTTGCCGCTTCCGATTCCTCCCGTAACACCGATATGCAACATGACTTTTTATGGCGGATATGATTGCCAGGGCTTTCTATGGCGATACGATTGCCTGGGCTTTAATGGTGGATGATCCTGCTTATCCATGATTAAAAAAATAACTGAGATCCGGATCAGATGATGGTATCGTGCCGCGCATCCTCCATTTGCCGGGGATAGTCTGTCGTGTAATGCAATCCGCGGCTTTCCTTTCGGCTCATGGCCGACCGGATGATGATGTAGGCATTCGCAATAAGATTCCGCAGTTCGCACTGTGCCACGCTTATACGGGTTCTCTGGTAGAATCCCTCTGTTTCCTCATAGAGCAAATGTGTGCGGCGGAATGCCCGAGCCAACCGCAGATCACTTCGAACAATTCCCACATAGTTCCACATAACCTGTTGCAGCTCTTGTTTGTTATGGTGGACAAGGATGGCCTCCTCGGCATTGACTGTGCCGCTGTCATCCCATTCAGGCACACCGGTTATCCAATCCCGGGTGCGAATGCACGCAACGGATTTTTCTGCAGCACGTTTGGAGAACACCATAGCCTCCAGCAGGCTGTTGGAAGCCAGGCGATTTGCTCCGTGCAGACCGGTGCATGCCGCTTCACCGGCACAAAACAGGCCATGGATGGATGTCAGGCCGTCGCGGTCCGTCAGTACACCGCCGCAGAGATAATGGGCGGCAGGCACCACGGGGATCCACTCTCTGGTGATATCAACACCATACGAACGGCACGTTGCCATAATGTGCGGGAAGCTTTCGGAAAGCACATTGCTATCTATGTGTGTGACATCCAGGTACACTGTCTCATCCCCGGATTTTTTGAGATAGTCGTCAATGGAGCGTGCCACGATATCCCTGGGTGCCAGTTCGGCGCGATCGTCGTAATCAGCCATGAAGGCGTACCCGTTCCTGTCCCGCAGAATCCCGCCTTTTCCCCGGACAGCCTCTGAAATAAGGAAAGAATTGGCCTCCGGAATGTTCAGCGTGGTGGGGTGGAATTGCATGAATTCCATATTTGCGACACGCGCCTTGGCGCGGTATGCCATGGCAATGCCGTCACCGGTGGCAATGGAAGGGTTTGTGGAATGGAGGTAGACTTCTCCCACACCGCCGGTGGCAATCAGTGTCGCTTTTGCAAGAACAGTTTCCACCTTGTCAAAGCGGGTATCAAAGATATAGGCGCCATAGCAGTGGATGTCGTCATTGGCCCTGGTAACCTTTCTTCCCATATGGTGCTCGGTGATCAGTTCGAGAGCGAAATGGTGTTCAAAAACATGGATATCCGGATGTCGGGCAATCGCTCCCAGCAGGGTCTGTTCGATCTCTTTTCCGGTGCGGTCGGCGGCGTGGACAATGCGGTTGTGGGAGTGTCCGCCTTCCCTGCCAAGGTCCAGCTGTCCGTTTTTCGTGGAAAAACGGGCGCCCCAGGCCAGCAGCTCCCGCACCACGGATGGGCCGTCGCGCACTACCATTTCGACAATAGCCGGATCGCAGAGTCCCGCACCGGCATTGACCGTATCATTAATATGATCTTCAAATCTGTCCTGGCCGGCAATCACACTGGCAAGTCCGCCCTGGGCGTAGTTTGTATTGGATTCGGCGGAATCCTTTTTCGTGATTATGGCAACCGAACCGAATCTTGCAACCCGGAGTGCGAACGAGAGTCCCGCGCCACCGCTTCCTATGACAAGAAAATCATACTTTTCAGACATCAGACATCAGGTAGGCTTTGATAAATTCGTCGATATTTCCGTCCATTACGGCATCGACATTCGAAGTTTCGTGCCCGGTACGGTGGTCTTTGACCATATTGTAGGGATGGAAGACGTATGATCGGATCTGGGAGCCCCATTCATTCTTCATTTTGGAGCTTTCAAGTTTGTTTTTCTGCTCTTCCTTGATTCGCTTTTCGAGATCGTAAACACGGGATTTCAGCATGACCAGGGCTTTCTCACGGTTCTGGAGCTGCGACCTTTCCTGCTGGCATTCGGCCACCACCCGTTCCTCTTTGCCGTTGGAAAGTTCTCCGGTCCAGATCAGCCGTACACCGGTCTCGACCTTGTTCACGTTCTGCCCTCCTTTTCCACCGGCATGAAAGCGTTGCATTTCGATGTCATCGGGATTGAGGTCGATTTCTATTGTGTTATCGATCAGCGGGGTTACGAACACGGAGCAGAAGGAGGTATGGCGGCGGGCGTTGCTGTCGAAAGGCGAGATGCGCACCAGGCGGTGTACACCGTTTTCTGCCTTCAGATAACCGTAAGCGAAATTTCCTTTGATTTCGATAGTCGCACTTTTGATTCCTGCAACTTCACCGTGCTGGTATTCGAGCACTGTGGCATCCATGCCACTGTCACTGGCCCAGCGGATATACATGCGGTACAGCATTTCCGCCCAGTCCTGGCTTTCCGTACCACCGGCACCGGGATTGATGGTCAGCAGTGCGTCGCGCCGGTCATCCGGTTGGTCCAGCATGTTCTTGAACTCAAGATCTTCGACTTCCTTTTTCAGCTCTGCCACTTCCTCGTTGAGCTCGTCCGTCACGTCGTCCCCTTCGTCCATTATCTCCCGGAAAAGGATGATATTCTGGCGCCGTTCATCGAGCTTGTCCCACTGCGATACCCATGATTTTTCATGGTTCAGGTCCTGCATCAGCTTCTGGGCTTTGTCAGCATCATTCCAGAAATCCGGCTGCTGCGCCTGAAATTCAAGTTCTCCTATTCTCTCCTTGCGCTTGTCGTAGTCAAAGATACCTCCTCAGCGCATCCACGCGCTGCAGAAGGTCGTTTACCTGTTCATTCGTGTATTTAAGATCCGACATATGTCACTGATAATTAAAAGGTGGGTGTTGCACATATCCGCAGGCAACAAGGCGTGAAGCGCGAATAAGCATCCATGCACGGCTCATCCGTTATGATGCTGTTATATAAAACGACTGGATGGTACAAAATATTGAAATAACGATCGATTTACCCGTTCAGCGTGATAACATTTTGGTCAGGATGACCCCTGCCAATACTCCGCCGAGAAAAGCATATGCCAGCCCCTCTTCCGGATGTGAGCGCACATATTTTCTGGCATTCCGGTATTCCTGACGAAGATCCTTTTCCAGGCGCTCTTTTTCTTCGTGCAGTTTTTCAATAATATCCTTGTACCCGTCGTCATAATATTCGGCATTTTTTTCTATTTTCGCTGCCGTACCGGTCTTGACATCTTCCATGGTGAGATTTTGTAATGGTGGATATTGTGAACGGAGATAGTGTGACCTCGGGAAGATATAAAAAATCCTGCACAGGAAACAGAATGATTACTTCATAAAACGCTTCAATCCGGAATGACAGAAAAGGAATTCAACTTACGGTTTCGTTGGCTTTATCCCCTTCTTGAGGAAGCCGGCCGAAAGCTCAGGCTTCAGCAGCATAACCGCAGTTTTCAGGTCAGCATGAAGCATGACGGATCCAAAGTGACCGACACCGACCGGCAGATGAACGACTACTGGATGGAACTCCTCAACAAGGCCTTCCCGGGTGAACCCGTTGTGAGCGAGGAGGATGAGACATCCCACAGTTATGAACCAAACTCATCAGCGGTCTGGTATGTCGACCCTATTGACGGAACAAGCAAGTTTATTGAGGGATCTGCCAACTATTTCGTGCTTATCAGTCTGTGTATTGATGGCAAACCCAGTTTTGGAGTATTATACCAGCCAGAGAGAAACTGTGTGCTTTACGGCAACAGTTATATGCGAGCGCGGCTCTATACCTCCCCCGGTGAGTTTCGGGAAATCCATCAGACCATCAGCTGGAGGCACCAGATGCCGCTTGTGGTCAAGGGAGCAAATCCGGTGCTAAGGGATCGCCTGGAGTCCATTGCGCATCTCCCCGTACGGCGCACATCCAATGCTGCTCACAATATCATCGGTCCACTGAGCGGTCCCAGTTCCGGCTTTATCAGTTTTCGTCCGACAGCGTACTGGGATATCGCGGCTCCTGCGGCCATAATGGAGTCTGCCGGCTTTCAGACACGCATCCTGCAGCATGGAGAAGCAGCACAGTACAATGACGGAGAGATATACTGCAATCGTTTTTTCTGCCTTCCGCCCGATACGCCCGATGATGTGATTGAATACGTCATCTCTGTAACCTCATGACAACGGCAGCACTAAACGGCAGGCTTGGTCTGGTCGCGATACTGAAGTTCATAAAGCCGTCGGTAGATGCCGTCTTTATGCGTCAGTAGCTCCTGGTGCGTACCGGTTTCACGGATCCGGCCCTTGTGCATGACCAGGATTTTATCGGCATGCTGAATGGTGGACAGCCGGTGAGCTATCACAAGTGATGTTCGTCCTTTCATCATGGTCTCAAGTGCTTTGGAGACAAGATATTCGGTTTCGGAATCCACGTTGGAAGTAGCCTCATCCAGAATGAGAATGGCGGGGTCATAAACCAGGGCTCTCACAAAGCAGATGAGCTGCCTCTGGCCCATCGACAGCGACGTCCCTCGTTCCGTGATCCTGTGCATGTACCCGCCGGGCAGTTTTTTGATGAAGCGGTCCGCCTGCACCATTGTGGCCGTGCGCTGCACATGCTCCCTGGAAATATCCTCATTGCCAAGTGTAATATTATCCATAATGGTCCCGGCAAAAAGCAGGTTGTCCTGCAGTACAAGGCCGAAATAGGATCTGAGCGTTGATTGTTTCATCTCCCGGATGTCAATTCCGTCGACGATGATCCTGCCGGAACTGACATCGTAAAAACGAAGCAGGAGGTTGATGATGGTCGTTTTTCCGGCACCTGTAGCGCCTACGATGGCGACAATTTCTCCGGGTTTTACTTCAAAACTGGCTTCGCGCAGCACTTCCTGCTCACCGGCATTATAACGGAAAGTGACGTTCTCGAAACGTACGTACCCTTCCATTCGCTCCGGCTTTTTCGCGTCTGCCTTTTCCGGTAATTCGTCCGGCGTATCCAGCACCCCGAAAATGCGTTCGGAGGATGCAAGGGCGCTTTGGAGCGTATTGAATTTTTCAGAAAGGTCCCGGATGGGCACAAAAAACTGCCGGACATACTGGATGAATGCAAGCAAGACCCCGAAAGTAACCTGTCCGGCCAGTGCCTGGGCGCCACCATACCAGATAACCAGGGCCATTGCCAGTGAAGCAATTACTTCAACAGCAGGCCAGAAAATGGCGAAATAAAAGATGGTTTTGATATGGGCGTCGGCATGTTCCTTGTTGATCCGTTCAAATTTTTCTGCTTCTTTTTTTTCACGGCCGAAAAGCTGCACGATGCTCATACCACCGATATGCTCCTGCACGAAGGAGTGCAGTCGGGCTATCTGGTCGCGCACGTTCAGGAATGCGACGCGAACCCTGGCTTTGAACCAGAAGGTGGCATAGATCAGAATGGGCAGCACGCTCAAACTGACCAGTGAAAGCTCCCAGCTCATGGAGAGCATGAATCCGATAATGAAAATGATCCGGAACAGGTCTCCGATGATATTGACCACGCCGGAGGAGAGCAGGTCGCTTAGCGCTTCGATATCACTGGTAGTGCGGGTAATCAGTCTTCCGATGGGATTCTTATCGAAAAACTGGACGTGCAGGCTTTGGATCTTGGTGAACAGGGCTTCCCTGAGACGGAACAGCGCACCCTGGCCGATCCAGCGCATCAGGTAGGTGTTTCCGATCAGGATAACCGTTTCCAGCAGGAGTACCCCCGTAAAAAACAGCATGATCCTGCCCAGCCCGGGAACATCACCCTGGGCGATATGGTCATCTACGGCTATCTGGATGAGATAGGGACGCAATGGTCCCAGAAAGGCGCCTCCCAGCGTAAGAAAAAGAGCCAGGAGCAGAAACCACTTGTATGGTGCCAAAAAGAAATAAAGCCGTCGGATCAGATACGTGTCGACGGCTTTACCTGCTGCAGTTTGGTTTTTATCGGAACGCTTGTCAGAAGCGGTCGAAGTCATCAAACGGAGTTCGTGGTGTTATGGGTAACGGCTTGCTCGGGCGATGCGGACTT
>SKNL01000132.1 GCA_007120555.1 Balneolales bacterium | reverse complement strand
TTTTGCGGGATTACGCTTTTCGGATGCGGAGAGAGTGGGATTCGAACCCACGGAGCCCCGTGAAGGGCTCAACACCTTAGCAGGGTGCCGCTTTCGACCACTCAGCCATCTCTCCGTGTTTACTGCACATGTATTGCCAGATTCATGAATGCGAGCAACACATTTTTAGTATGGAGAAAATGAAAGATACTCCATTTTTGATCGCAATTCAATCCCGGAAATCAAACCTGCATGCTATTTTTTTGCATGCTCCGGAATGACCGGGGACGAACTGTCTTCCGATCCGTCATCAATAACATAGATCTGAGCAAGGTTCCTGCCTTCCTGTGCGTAGTCCATGCCGTATCCAAGCACAAAAAGGGTGGGAATCTGAAAGCCGACGTAATCGACATTGACATAGTGTTTGGTGGCATCCGGCTTGTGCAGCAGTGTGACAACGGCAACGGATGCCGGTTTTTTTTCTTTTATGCGGCCCACCATGTATCGCATGGAGAGGCCGGTATCCACAATATCCTCAATCAGGATCACGTGACGCCCTTCAACATCGGCATCAAGGTCCTTCAGTTCGGTCACACTTCCGGAGGATACTTTTTCATCCCCGTAGCTGCTCAGCTTGAAAAAATCCACCTCGCAAGGGACGGTCACATGTCTCATCAGATCCGCCAGAAAGACGAACGCGCCATTAAGGATACCAATAAAGATGGGTTTTTTGTCTTCGTAATCACGGTTGATCTGCCCCGCAAGTTCCACAATGCGCTTGTCGAGCTGCTCCTTGTTGATGTAGAGGCGAAATAGTGCTCCGTTGCAAAGTACTGTTTCCGGTTGGTAAAAAGTCATGGATGATGGTCCGATTGTTTTATTAGAAGTACGGGTTGCCCTTCCGTGCGGCACCTGTTCTGGGCGGCAATGGTTCCCATTTCCCCGCTGTCCAGGCAATGTGGAAATATAACGGCATGAACTTTTCCATCAAAAGAAACCAGTACCAAAGTCGATTTTTTTTGCGCCGCCGAGACCTTTCTGTTGGTCAGATGATCGGCCACACTTTGGGAACCCTTCATTCCCAGGGGGTTGATGCGGTCTCCGTCTGTCCAGTTGCGCAGCAGGAGCTCTTCCGGCAGCGAGTTCAGAGCAAGCTGCAAGTCCGTCCCATTTCGTTCCGGATCGTACTGGTCAATTGTAAACTGAATTCCGGCGCAGTTCGTGCCGGTGCGGGCAAGGTCGGAGAGTTTGAGGATGCGGGCCATGCTTTTGCCTGATTCGGCCGCAACGACAAAACGGTCACGGTCGCGCATAATGGCGATGTCCGGATCCAGCATGATGCGCCCGCCTGTCGGGATATGCGCAAGGTCGCCCAGTCGTTCCACTTCCCCCTTGCTCCACCCGGTGTACCCTGTCTGTCGCGAGATCCAGTGCCTCGCCACGGGAATTTGCAGCCCGCGAGGGAGGGCCATCCATGCGGCCCGGTCCATGTCCGACCGGTCAGGAGTGCCTGTCCCGGTATATGTAATCACAACCTGATCTGTCACATGATCAAGCATTTCACGTTGGCGCAGCCCGGCGCGTGCAACATGCCTGATATTGCCCCGCCAGCCCGGAAAAGCTTCGTCAAGGATGGGGAACAGTTTATTTCTGAGGATGTTGCGGGTGTAGATGGATTCCAGGTTCGTGGCATCGGTTCGGTAGGGAATGGCATGATCACCGGCAAATGCCAGCAACTCGCCTTTGGTGACTTGCAGCAGCGGCCGGTACCATGGCGGGTCGGCCGGACTCATTCCCGCCCATTTATCGGGTGCTGCCCCGCGAAGTATTTTCTGAAAAATGGTTTCGGTCTGATCGTCATCATGATGGGCAAGGAAGATGGCGCATGCCTTATATTGTTTCATTACCGAGAGCAAGACTTTGCGTCGAAGATCGCGGGCATATTCCTGAAAATTCCCGGCGGCTTTTTCCTCATCCCCAAAGTTTTCCTTTCCGGAATCCCGATGGACTTCGAAGCGGATGTTGTGCCTGCCGCAGAAATTCCGGACCAGTTCCTCGTCTTTGCCGGATTCTTCCGCTCTCTTTCCGTAATTGATATGAACGGCAATCACATTCAATCTCATGGCAACGGCAAGGATCCACAAGAGTACCATGGAATCAGCACCGCCGCTGACGGCGGCAACCACCGGCGTATCCTTCACCGGAAGGGCGCTGTTACCGATTTCGGCGGAAACCAGGTCAATCAGGTTGTGTTTGGATCCGGACCTGCTCATGCGTGAATGTTTTTACATCGTCATTTGCCGTCAGTACCATCAGGTACCCATATTCATTAACGCCGAGTATTTTAACGGGGGTATCCTCTCGTTTTCCATCGACCACCAGAGACACCCATTGCCCGTGCCCATGGATACTCCGGTTGATACTGCGGATGAGTTCCAGGTCGCCGTTCTCGGCCTGATCGATAAGCGGTTCCAGCCTGTTCAGCAGCACAGCGAGAAGCAGCGTGCGGTCCACAGCCTGTCCGCCTGTAAAATGCCGGACTGAAGTTGCCGTTTGCTCCAGTTCCGGAGGAAAGGTCTGCTGGTTGACATTTATCCCGGTACCCAGGAGCATTCTGTCCAGGTTCTGTCCGTTATACCGGCATTCCGTAAGGAGACCGGCCACTTTTTTCCCTGATACAAGCAGGTCATTCGGCCATTTGATCGCACTTTCACAGGCAAGGGTCGCCGAGAGGGTTTCCCTGAGTGCCAGCATGACTGTAAGGGAGATCAGCTGCAGCCGGGTATTGGTACGGGGTTTGAGCGCTATCGTGAAGGTAAGGTTATCGCCGGGACTGGAGTACCAGTTTCTGCCGAACTGGCCTTTTCCCTTCAGCTGGCTGTCAGCCAGGCACACCAAACCGTGCGAGAGACGATCATCCGGCAAATCTTGGAGATATCTGTTGGTGGAGTCCAGTTTGGGGAAATACCAGAAACGCCGTCCCAGCCAATCGGTTTGCAGCAAGCGGTAAAAGGTTGCGATATCGAACAATGCAGCAGAATATGTTCCGGTTGTTTTTTCTGATGATACAAAAAAAAGGTCTCATATCTGAGGCCGTGCAGAAATAAAAACGGCCGGTCATGTCCGCTGTGAAACGTTCTCACAGCATGGCATGACCGGCCGCGCAGTCTTTTTCGGCAAAGAAGGGATCAGCTGCCGATAATAAGCAGCGAATCCTCGGTACCGTAGGGGTTGGTGGCGTAACCGTCCGCCGAATCATCGTTAGCCCAACGCTCACCGTCCAGCAGATAACGGAACCGGTACTCTGTCTGGGGTGTCAGCCGAAGCGTGGTTTCCCAGGAGCCGTTCTTCTGATCCAGCTTGTTGGCTTCGGTATCCCACTCATTGAAATCACCGACAACGGCAACTTCTTTTTCAGCCCACTCTTCCGGTACACGGAAGGTTACCTTGCAAATGGTTCTTTTAGGTGTGAATTTTTTTTCAATCATGATATCAGTTTTTTTAGTGTTCCAGAGTGCAATGAAAAACAAATATACCATAATAAATTTTTGCTGTAAAGAACCTGAGCCTTATTTATTTTTGTTGTTCATTATTTAATGTTAAAAATTTTACTTAAGCACCCCTGTCCTCCTGTACATGGCTTCCATGTAAGCGCTTTTACAATTATGTATTTAACCAAAATGCGGCAACACTTCAAATATTTTCGGATTTCTTAACTCTATTTTATAGAGTATTAATTTTCGAGCGCTCTTCTTTCAATTTCAGATCGTATGCTTCGCGCCATTCCATCCGGATGGTTTCCCGTTCGCTGCGGTTGTTGCACTCCAGTACTTTTCTGGAGACCGACTTGATTTCCTCCAGGTCGTGCAGCCGAACTGCCTGTTTGACTTTTGGAATAAGTCTCGGCGTCATGCTCAGTTCCCTGACACCAAGGCCGGTAAGGACTAGGGCCGCAAATGGATCGGAAGCCAGCTCGCCGCACACGGCAACAGGGATATCAAACTCCTCGCCTGCCTTGACAGTCATTGAGATAAACGTAAGGACTGCCGGGTGCATCGGCTGGTAAAGGGAGGCAATGAGGTTGTTGCCCCGATCCACCGCAAGGGTGTACTGTGTGAGGTCGTTGGTACCGATGCTGAAAAAATCGACGTGGGGAGCAAACTGGCGTATTTGAAGCGCGACGCTGGGCACCTCCACCATAATCCCCAGTTTGGCATTCCGGTCCACCGGAACCCCCCGCTTTTCCAGCAACTCCTGCATATCGGCCAGCTCCTTTTTCACCTCCAGAAACTCCTCCAGGTTGGAGATCATGGGAACCAGTATGCGTGTCCTTCCCGGATATCTTCCGGCAACGCGGCATATGGCCTCCAGCTGGCTTTGAAGCAACTCTCTTCGATCGAGCAGAATCCGCACTCCTCTCCATCCAAGAAAAGGATTGGCTTCTTTGTGCTTGATGTTGAGCAGCTTGTCTCCGCCCACGTCAAGAAGACGTACCGTGACCATGCCTGATCCGCTGCCGGAGTATGCCGTCTGGCAAAAATCCTCCTGCCTGCTGCGGTCCATGGTCAGTGGTCCGGCGTTCATGAGCAGGGTATCGGTCCGCAACAGGCCGATACCCTCCGCACGGTATTTGTCAATGTTCAGCACTTCATCCTCAAAATCGATATTCGCCTGAAGTGCGATCCTGGTGCCGCAAAGGGTCTCGGCGGGTTTGTCGATGACATGACGGAGAAACTTGTCCTCTTCCTTTTGGCGTTTGATCACACGCGTGTAGGAACTCGAGGTCTCATCATCCGGCCGCACAATGACATTCTGTCCGTAACCGTCAAGGATGATGGTGTCCCCATCCTGAACAGTCCGCAATACCGATTTTGCACCGATGATCATGGGAATGCCCATGGCATTTGCAATGATGGATGCATGGGAGGTGAGACCACCTGCCGTGCAGATAATGCCCCTGACACCATTCCGGGCAAAGGTGATCACCTCAACGGGCGACACATCCTCCGACACCATGACGGCATCCTTGCCGAAACTTGCAATCACGGCAAGCTGCTGGACGTTGAGGATCAACCGGTCGCGCATGTCGTGCAGATCGGAAAGGCGTGTGACAAGAAAGGATTTATTGGTGGATTTGATCAGATCGATATAGTGTTGAAAAGCGTCATAAATGGCTTTTTCGGCCCGGAAGTTTTTCTGGTCGATAAGCTGATACACCCGGGTTTCCAGTTCCGGGTCGTTCAGTATCTCGTATTGCGCATTCATGATGTCACGGGTGTCCGAGTCATTCCTCGAATCGGCAAAATCGGAGAGCCGTTCCATGGTCATCCCAACGGTTTTCCGTGCCTGACGGAATTTTTTCTTCTCATCGGGCAATCGGGCTTCATCCACCGGATCCGGATTGATGTTGATGTTGCCTCTCGTATAAATCCGTGCAATCCCCATCACCAGTCCGGTCACAGCAGTGATGCCATTCAGCGTGATATTTGGCTTATGCGCATTTTCTTCTTGCATGGAAACCTGTGCTCCTTGTTGATATTTATCACTTCACTTATCTGTCATCTTGAAGCCGTTGTTAAACAGGGTGGCAATCCGCTCCATCGCTTCTTCCTCATCCGGACCGTCGAGTTCCAGCTCCAACTCGGCCCCTTCCTCTGCCGCAAGGGTCAGCAAACCTAAAATACTTTTGCCGTTTATCCGGTAACCATACATGTGGACATGAAACTCCGACTCAAACCGGGTCGCTTCCTTAACGATAAGAGAGGCCGGCCTGGCGTGGATGCCGGCAGCATTCTGTACAGTGACTTTTTTCCTGATCATGCGCGCAATCTACATATATCATCAGCAAAAATCATAGTCAAACATGGGGTTTTTTACCACCTCGATCACGCTTCTTGTTCATCAGCGACACCAAACAGCAACCTTCGCGGTGAAAGCATGCCCCAAAGTTACACTTTGGCGACACATTTTGTAAATTGCCTTCATATTTTTTCTGCATTCTTAACTCTCAAATCAGTTTTTTATGTCGGTTACTCTGGAAGATGTTCGTTACATGGCCAATCTCGCCCGCCTGCAACTGTCGGATGATGAGGCCAGGAGCCTGGTCAGGGACATGAATGACATCCTTGGCTACATGGAGCTGCTGGGACAGGTCGACACATCCCATGTTCCGCCGCTTGAACATGTGACCGATGCAAAAGCCGGGTTCCGCACGGACAGGGCCCTTCCCCCTTTGGACCACGAAGCGGCCCTGAAAAATGCACCGGATGCCGATTCCGATTATTTCCGGGTACCCCGAGTGATCGACTGAAGTACCCGTCCACCGGAGTTGGCACGGCCGGCAACCTGCACGGCCCCTGCGGCACGCCCGACAACCAAAGCGAAACGCCTGACCCTTAAAGCGACTTAAAACATATCCATACACAGAAACGGACATGGCAAAAAAACGGCGCGATACTTCCGCGAAAAAAACATCCCGCAAAGCACGCAAAGAGCAACGCACCGGGTCCACCCTGCCTGACCTTTGGGAGAAAATCCCGCAGCGATATCAGCACCTGATCGTCCTGGTATTCCTGCTGCTGGTTCCCTCGTTTATCTTCAGCGAGGTGTACTTCGGCGGACAGCAGTTTGTCGCACACGACATCCAGCAGTTCCGTGCCACCGCCCAGTCGGTCATCGAATACCAGGAGGAAACCGGGGAGGATGCGCTTTGGGCTACGAATATATTCAGCGGCATGCCAGCTTACACGGTCATCAGCAACAAGGCCTTTACGCATCTGGATACTGTTTTGCGCCGGATCTTTTCCAGGGTTTTCATCCCGGTATTCCCGTTCATTTTCTGTATTGCGGGGGTCTATTTTTTCTTCTGGCTGATGGGATACCGTCCGCTTCCCTCGGCGATAGCGGCTCTGGGAATCGGCCTCACCACCTACATTCCCATCATCATTGGGGCCGGACACAATTCCAAGCTGATTGCCTACTCCTGGATCCCATGGGTGATGGCAGGCTACTGGATGCTTTCACGCAGTGAAAAACGGTGGGCCGGACTCTTTCTATTTGCCATTGCACTCAACTTTGCACTCCGGGCCGAGCACGTCCAGGTCGTCTACTATTTCCTGTTCCCCCTGGGCATCTGGTTTGTCTACGACAGCGTGCTTGCATTTCGCCGCGGCGTGCTGCCGGACTGGTCGCGGCGTGCCGCGCTCATGATCCTTGCCGGACTGCTCGCCCTCGCGGCCAACATCCAGCCCTACTGGAGCATCTATGAATACTCCGCCCACAGCACCCGGGGCGGTTCGGAGCTGCAGGAGGAAGCCCTGGCAGGCGACGGGCTGACTGTGGACTACGCCTTTGCCTGGTCGCAGGGACGGGGCGAACTGCTCACGCTCATCATTCCGGGCAGCTACGGCGGCTCCTCGGCCGAAGGCACCTACTGGGGACCAAAAACATTCACCAGCGGCCCGCACTATTTCGGCGCCATCCTCTTCCTGATGTTCGTCATCGGCCTGATCCGGGCCCCCGGCAATCTCAAGTATGTCTTCCTCGGTGCCGGATCGCTCACGCTTCTTTTTTCTCTCGGTGAAAACCTGTTCCGCTTCAATCACCTGTTTTTCCAGTATATGCCCTTTTTCAACAAGTTCCGCACGCCCGAGATGTGGCTGATCGTCACTGTGTTTTCCTTTACGATCATAGCGGCGATGGGCATGAAATGGGTGTATGACAGCTGGAAGGACGGATCCCTCATCCTTCCTAAACTTTACCTCCCCGGCGGCATCGTCCTTGCGATGGCCCTGTTTTTCACCCTCTTTTCCGGATACGTGCTCAGTTTTGAGAAAGAGGGTGAACACCAGCAGCTTGCCCGGCAGGTGGCCAGCCAGCAGAACATGCGTGCGGAAGATCCCCAGGTGCGGCAGTTCGTCAATCGCTACATCGAAACGGAACTCAAGCCGCAGCGGGAAGAAAAAGCGGCCTCCGACAGCCGGCGGATGCTTGTGTTCGTACTGCTTGGAGGCGGGCTGCTGGTCGCCACAGCCCTGCGCTTCGTGCCGGCCTCCTATTCGCTTGCCGGACTCGTTCTGCTGGCTGCGGTCGACCTGGCACAGGTTGGCAGTCGATATGCCGATAAAAGCGGGCTGGTTGCGGCTGACGTATCCAGCTACGACGTCATTGCGCGGCAGGTGCGCGCCATCGACCGCTATGTCGAAGAGCAAAAACGGGACGGCCAGGCCTGGCCCTGGCGCACCTTACCCCTTGGTGACAGCCCGTTCAACAATGCCGTACCCGCCGCATTCGTATACCCCTCAATAGGCGGCTACTCCGGTGCCAAGCTCAGTCACTACCAGGATGTTATCGACGAAGCGATTTTCGGGGAACAGACACTGCTGAACATGCCGGTGCTCAACATGCTCAATACCCGCTTCCTGACCTATCCGATTCCTATTGACCTGCCCGGATGGGAAATCGTCTACCGCGGCGACGTGGGCGTGGTCATGGAAAACCGTAAAGCGCTGCCAAAGGCGTGGTTTGCCGACAGCCTGGCCATTGTCCCGCTGCCCAGCGACGCCATAGCCGAACTCAACCGGTTCGATCCGTCCCATACCGCAATTCTGATGGATGAGTACCGTATCCCGCAGATCATTCCCACTGAAAACCGGTCGGCCGAAGTCACAACGTACGGCCCGCGTGAAATCGGGTTGAACCTGTCCACCGATGCTCCCTCCTTCCTGGTACTCAGCGAGATCTGGTATCCGGAAGGATGGCATGCCGAGCTGAACGGGGAACCGGTACCCATCCACCGGACCAATTACATACTGCGCGGATTCGAGATCCCGGCCGGCGAGCATACGCTGACATTGCGTTTTGACCCCCGATCACACATCCTCGGAAGCCGGCTTTCCTGGTTTTTCAACATCCTCATCCTGCTGATCGGTGCGGCGGCACTGGCAGCGCATTACAGAAAATGGTAAGCCCCGGAGACATATCCCACGATTCTGGTGAAACGGCCGGACGGACCCGTGTGCTCATCATCACTTATTATTGGCCGCCAAGTGGCGGAGCCGGTGTCCAGCGATTTCTGAAATTCGTCAAATACCTGCCGCAGTTCGGTATCGATCCGGTGGTGCTCACATGCGCCAACCCTACCTATCCCATACAGGATCCCACACTGGTCGCCGATATTCCTGAAGGGGTGCCGG
>SKNL01000204.1 GCA_007120555.1 Balneolales bacterium | reverse complement strand
CGGGCGGGTTGCCCTGCCCCTCCCAAAGCCCGTCACCGCCGCCCCAGGCGTTGTACTCCTGTCCGCGGGCCACCTCGCGCGTCATCAGGTTCGGCCAGGTGCGCCGCAGGCCGGTGTCCTTCACGCCTTCATGCACATTCAGGGAGATTTTGTGGGATGCGGCCAGCTCCACCACCCGCTGGTGATGGTCCACCATGAACTGGCCGTGGTGCCACTCGAACTGCTCGTTGCCATGTTCGTCGTAGCGCATGATCTCACGTCCGTGTCCCACATAGCCCGTCTTCACCGCTCGCACGCCCAGGCGCTCGTACAGGGCAAAGCCTTCTTCCATCTGCGATTCGTAATGAAGCACTGTGGCCGAGTTTTCGTGATGCCCCATCAGCCGGGTTCCGTTGTCCAGAGCGTACTGCGCCACGCCTTCCAGGTCAAATTCGGGGATGGATTCGGTGAAGTCAAAGACCACGCCGCTCTCGTACCAGTTTTCGTCCCAGCCGGGGTTCCACCCTTCCACCAGCACATGGTCGAATCCGTGTTCGGCGGCGAAGTCGATGTAGCGTTTGGCCCGCTCGGTAGTGGCTCCGAGCTTCGGTCCGCGCCCCCAGGTGTACTTGTCCAGGTGCATCCCCCACCAGATGCCGACATATTTGCCGGGCCTGATCCAGGAGGTATCCCCGATCTTGTTGGGTTCGTTCAGGTTGAGGATGAGGTAGGATGTAATGAGTTTGCCGGGACCGTCGGCTATCTGCAAGGTGCGCCACGGGGTTGCCATGGGTGCCGATCCGCGCACGCGCACACCGTCCGACCACGGCATGATGTTGGCCTGCAGCGTGTACCCGTCCACCCGTTCCAGCGTCATGGTGGAGTAGTCGACCAGGGCGGCCTCGTGGAAGCTGAGATAGAGTCCGCCGTCGGTCTGCATGGTGAGGGGGGTGTGGACGGTGTCGGCCTGCGAGAGCGGGGTGTCCTTGAACAGGTACTCGAACCGGTTCCACTGGTAGGCGTCGATGTACCAGGAGCGGTGGTTGCCTGTGAGGGCGAATTGTGTGAGCTCGTCCATGATAACAAGCGTATCGAGGTGCGGCTGTTCGGGGAATTCATAGCGGAAGGCAATGCCGTCGTCGTAGGCGCGGAAGATGACGGTGAGTTCGCGTCCGTCATCACGGTCCTCGGCCAGGTTCACCCGCAACTCGTTGTAGTTGTTCCGGATGGACTGTTTTTCGCCCCAGACCTGCTCCCAGGTTTCATCGACCTCTCTGAAGTCGACCGATGTGACGACAAAATTGTCGCGCAAATCGGGCACTCCGTCCAGTTCAAATCCCAGCCGGGACCGCGCCAGGACCTTCTTGCCCCGATGCTCGACCGAATAGTGCGGGACTCCGTCCCCGTCCAGCTGAAAAATGACGGTGTTGATGTAACCCGGTGAAGTGACACCGTGGGTTCCGGTGTCAATACCTCGTGCGTAGAGGAAAAGAAGCAATGCAACAAGCGCGGCAACCGCGACAAGAATGACTACAAATCGTGAGCCCATGAGATTCCCTGTGTATCGGTTAGTGGTTCAAGACCGGTGAAAGCACCCTGAAACCTGCCGGCATATTTTTCAAGTTTGCTGGCAGCTGTTTGTCTATGTATGCTGAAAAGGTAACGTATTTGGACAAAAAGCGCTAAAATAACCGGAAGGCTCAGGTGCCATGGCCGCTGTGAGCTTCTCCGATTGTTTTTTTGGATATTCATGTCCTTTTTGCATATTCGTATCTTGCTGCGCTCTGTCGGCACGCCGTTTTCCCAACCTTGAAACGAACTTTCCATCCAATGCCATGAACCAAGCATGACAGCCTCCGGCTGACACACAGTGGCAAGATTATATCCTGCCATCTGAGACCGTTATGCTCTTATAAATCGAAATTGATATAACCAGATGAAGACACCCTCTCGAATTCAGCTTCTGACACCATTGCTTCTCCTGCTCCTGAACAATGCAGGACTGTTCCCCGGAACCCCCGGCCAGCTATTCGCCCAGGAACAGCCCGTAGCCGTCACCGGTGCGGAAATCATCACCGTGACCGGCGAAACGTACGAAAACGGCATCCTGCTGGTCCGCGACGGCCGCATCATCGCCGTGGGCGACGCCGCATCGGTTTCCATCCCCTCTGACGCCGAAGTGATCGACGCAACCGGCAAGGTGGTCATGCCGGGACTGGTGGATTCGCACTCGCACATCGGAGAGGGGGACGGCGGGGACCGTTCCGCAGCACTGCACGCGGATGTGCGGATCATGGACACCATCTATCCCGGCAGCGATTCATTCCGGCGCGCACTGGCGGGCGGACTCACTTCGGTGAACGTAATGCCCGGTTCCGGGCACCTCGTCAGCGGCCAGACGGTCTACCTCAAACTGCGTCCCGCCAACACGGTTGAGGAGATGCTGATCATGGTGGATGAGGAACGCGGTATTTACGGCGGACTCAAAATGGCCAATGGTACCAATCCGTTGCGACAGCCGCCGTTCCCCGGAACGCGCGCCAAATCGGCGGCCATGGTCCGCGCCATGTTCATCCGCGCGCAGGAATACCAGGCCCGCATCGAGGCGGCGCAGGGCGATCCGGAGCGCATGCCGGCCCGCGACCTTGCCCTGGAGACCCTGGTGGAAGTGCTGGAAGGCAGGCGCATCGTCCACAACCACACCCACCGTCACGACGATGTCCTGACGGCTATCCGCCTGGCCGATGAGTTCGGATACCGGATGGTGCTCCACCACGTCACCGACGCCTGGAAAGTGGCAGATGAAATCGCCGCTTCCGGGTATCCCGCATCCATCATCTATGTCGATTCGCCGGGGGGCAAGCTGGAGGCGATAAACCTGCTGCCCAAGGCGGCTCCCATTCTGGAGAAGGCCGGGGCTGAACTCGGTTTCCACACCGACGACCCCATCACCGACTCCCGCCTGTTTCTCCGTTCGCCGGCCTTTGCCATACGCGAAGGCCTCAGCCGGCAGAAAGCGCTTGAGTCGGTCACCATAGCCAATGCCCGCATGATGGATATCGAGGACCGCGTCGGCTCGCTGGAACCCGGCAAGGATGCTGATTTCATCATCCTCTCCGGCGACCCGTTCAGCGTCTACACCCGGGTTGAACAGACCTGGATCGAAGGCCGGAAAGTATGGGACATCGGGGATCCCGAAGACCGGAAGTATTCCACCGGAGGATACCAGGTGATCCGCAGCAGCGGTCACGGACACCATCACGATCACTAACAAAACCCATTGAACAAGATGCTTACTTTCATCCGTCCCTTTCGATCCCTGACGCATCCGGCCGCCCTTCTGGCGCTCATCGCCGTCCTGCTGTTCCTGCCGCCAGCCGCATCCTCCCAGATTGCCGTCACCGCCGATACCGTCTACACGATGGATGGCGATCCCGTGGTGAACGGCGTGGTGCTCATCCGGGATGGCAGGATCGAGCGTGTGGGTCCGGCATCGGACGTCGCCATACCCGACGGCTACGAACGTCATGAGGGGGTTGTTGCCACGCCCGGACTTTTTGACGCGCGGTCGGTGGTCGGCCTTGCCGGGTATTTCAACCAGGAACACGACCAGGACCAGCTGGAACGTTCCCACGCCCTGCAACCCGACCTGCGTGCCATTGACGCGTACAACGCCCGTGAAGTACTGGTCGGTTTCCTTAGCCGGAACGGGATTACAACCGTGCACACCGGCCATGGACCCGGAGCCATCGTGAGCGGACAGACCATGATCGTTAAAACCGCCGGCGGAACGGTGGATGAGGCGCTGCTGGATTCGACCACGGCCCTGGCCATCACACTGGGACCCGGGGTTCGCGGCCAGTTCGACACCCCCGGCACCCGGTCCAAGGGCATTGCCATGCTGCGCCAGGAGCTGATCCGGGCCGCCGATTACACCGAAAAACGGCGCCATGAGGACGCCGACCGCCGTCCGGACCGTGACCTGCGCCTGGAGGCCCTGTCCGATATGCTGGAAGGCCGCCTGTTTGCCCTTGTCACCGCACACAAGACCCATGACATCATGACCGCCCTGCGGCTGCAGCGCGAGTTCGGATTCCCGATGCTGCTGGACGGCGCCTCGGAGGTGTATCTGCTGCTGGATGAGATCAGGGAAGCCGGGGTGACGGTCATCCTCCATCCCTCCATGGTGCGGCTCCGCGGCGAGACGGAAAATGCAGCGTTCGACACGGCTCAAAAACTTCACGAGGCAGGTATCCCTTTTGTTTTTCAGAGCGGATACGAAAGCTACGTGCCCAAAACACGCGTCGTGCTGTTCGAAGCTGCCGTGGCTGTTGGATACGGGCTGGACAGGAGTGCCGCGCTGCACGCACTTACCGCCGGCCCCGCAGCACTGTTTGGCATGGATGAACGGCTCGGGTCGCTGCGCCCCGGCAAGGATGCCGACCTGGTCCTCTTCAACGGAGATCCGTTCGAATACACCACGCGTCCAACGCACGTCTTCATCGACGGCGTGCTGCGGCACAAAATGGATTGACCGCTATCGACTTTAACGGCCGCATGTCGCTATCGGCATCAAGGCACCACCGGCCGCAATCCGTATCAAGCCGTTCCTTCGGGTTCCAGGCTGGGTTCTTCCTCCCCGTTTGTCTCCTGCAGGACACGGGCCTCAAGTTCCAGATCGGGTTTGACCGGGAACTCACAAATGAACCGGCTTCCCTTACCGATTTCGCTCTCAAGACGGATGCGTCCCCTCAGCCTTCCTACGAGCATTTTCACGGTGTAAAGGCCAAGACCTGTGGATTCTTCCCCGCCTGTGGGTTTGGCGGACAGCCTGCCGAACATCTGGTACAGATTGGCTTGGTCTTCCTCGGAGATACCCGGACCTTCATCCTTTACGGCAAATTCCCAGGCATCCCCCTTGTCGAGCACTTCAACCAGCACACGGGAATGCCGCGGCGAATATTTTATCGCATTGGATAAGAGATTGTCAACGATGCGGCTCAGATAGGCCGGGTCTGAGTAGGCATCTACCATGGAAACACTTTCCTGGAGGTGAATACTCTTCTTTCTGGCAATCTCCTGGAAGTTGAGCACGGCATTGCTTACAAGCTCATCCACCGATATTTGTTCCAGTTTCAGATGCTTGGTCTCTTTTTCCAGCGAGTGGACCTCGAGCAGGCTGTTTATCAATTGATTGAGCCGGGTTGCCGAATTCATGGCCATATTAAGATGCTCTTTCTCCGACTCATCTGTCAGGGATTCATCGATCAGTTCCAGAAAGCCGATGACGGCAAACAGCGGATTGCGCAAATCGTGAATGATCATGCCGACCAGACGGCTTTTCTCATCATTGAGATGCTTGAGTTCCGCGTTCAGGTCCCTGAGCTGTTTGTTCTTCGCCGTAATCACCTGATTTTTCTCCTTCAGGAACTGGTTCACTTTCTCGAGCTTGTACTTGTTCCGGAAAAGGATCACAAGCAGCGTTGCCGTTATCAGCACCCCCAGAATGAGTGAAAAAAGTATGAGCTGCTGATTCCGACTTAGACGCTCCCGGTAAGTGAGCTGTTGCCTGAGCAATTCGTTCTCTGCCGTTTTCAACTCCAGTTCAAGCCGGCCACGCACTTCCTCAAACTCACGATGCCGCCGCAGGCTGTCGATCTGATCCACATAGTTTCGCTGTTCACGCATGGCGGCAAGAGCTTCCGGATAGTTGCCCAGTTGCTCATTAAGCAGCGCTTCCGTATTCCAGGCTCTTGCCAGAACATCCAGGTTGTTCATCTGTTCCGCCAGTTTTCTGGAGACCTCCAGGTATTGCCGCACTTCATCATAACGTTTTTTTTCGAAGAGCGCATCGGAAAGTCCGACCGCATGGTACATGATTCCAGGCATAAAGCTGATGGACTCACTCTCCTCATATCCCTGTGTGAAAAAGGAGTAGGCAAGATCCAGCTGGTCCGTCTCCAGGTAGATCTGGGCAAGGTTGAAATAATTCTGGATCAGTGACGGACTTATTCCCATTTTCTGGTTGATCATTACGGCTTTGAACAGGGTATCGGCAGCGGCTTCCTTCTCCCCCAGGCTGCTCAGGGCATTGGCTATATTGTTGTAATTGGTCGCAATCTGCAACTGGTTGCCAATTTGCCGGTTGATCCGCAGCGCTTTACGGTATTCATCCAATGCCGTCACATAATCCTGCTGATTCTGCGATATCAGGCCGATGTTATTGTGGGCAACCGCCTTGTTGTTCAGCTCCCCGGCCTCATCAAATTTTTCCAGTGATTCATAATAGAGCCGGATCGCCTCCACAGGATTAACCTCGGTCATGGCCCTTGCGCGGGATGCATACAGCGCACCTACGATACGCGGGTCGTCCACAACCGGCATCAGCTCCATCGCTTTTTCAAGCAGCTCATTTCCTTCTTCCGGACGATTGTCCATGAAGCAGAAATTCGATTGCTGGATGAGCGCCCGGATCTTCTGTCCCGGCGTGCCGTGCTCCTCGATCATGCCGAACGCAACCTGCAGCATCGCTTCGCCCTCCCGGATGCGCCTGCGGTCCAGGTAAGAGGCGATGCGGTGCAACTCGGCATCAATGCGGGCCTCATAGTCCCGGACATCCCCGGACCGCCTGATAACGGCGGCTGTGAGGGAATCCACCTTCGCAAAATCATTTCGCAGCAACGCCTCACTGGCCTCTTTGTTCATGTCCCTCAGCTCCTGAGCAACCTCAGTGGAAAGGCCCGCATCCTGCTTTGTATCGCAGGCCACAAGCGCAAACAGGGAAAGACACCAGATGAGTAACAGAAGCGATCGTAACATAACCCTGACTAACAACCCATTAAGATTTCTTAATAATAAACAAATATGTTACATTTTTAAAGCGGTCATTCGCGTGCAGGCTTCTTTTTCCGGCACAACAAATGCATACGTGCATCCCGTTATTATCACGATACTTAGTCTGACCACCAGAAAGGGTTTCAAATTTGAGAAGTCAGAAATGGCCTCAAAAGATACCGTCAGGCGCTGATAGTTCGTTACACTATGCGACAGACTGCAACAAATGTAAACGGATGAACCGAACATGAGATATTACCGTTACGTACGATGGATCTTCCTGGCTCTGGGCCTGACCGCAGTCATCGGCCTTACGGTGATGAATGTGTATTCCCTGTACGCGCTTCACGATAACAAGGTGCAAAACTCGGTGGAAAAACAGAAGCGGCAGCTGATGGAATATACCAATCAGGTTCGAAGCCGTTTCCGCTATCCGGTCCGAACGCTTTGGCAGCTGGATATGGAAGAGGTAAAGGCCTCACTGACTTCTCCCTCCAATGTACATGAGGATCTGATTGCGATCATTGAGCAGGCAAGTCAGGACAGCCTGTTTTCCGATATCTATCTGTCCACCCCGGAATGTACCCCCTGTGAGCGGCACGGAGACACAATCTGGCACTTTCAACCGGAGATCGCCCGCTTTGCAGCTACCACGGAGTACGACCAGCTGGTCAGTGACGGTCTGGGCATCACCCGGACCCGGATGAATGCCCTGGTGCAGGACTACCAGTGGAACACGCGCGTCATCTTTGACACCCACAACAGCATGACCGTGGCACTGATCAACGCTTCCAGCAGGGAAGTGGTTGCCTACCTCCTGTTTGTCATCGACCAGAACTTCCTCGTCAATTCCTACATGGGACCCAAACTGGCCGAAACGTTCGGCACCGGCGAGGAGACCGGCATCATTGTCTGGCTGCACGACTGGACCCGGAACGAGGTGCTGTCCACCACGGCTCCTGGAGTGACCTACAGCTATCAGAGCGTAGATTTCATACAGAATTTTCCCGATCTGCTCAACAACTGGAACCTGAAAGCCGCCTTTACGGCCAACCCCGATATTGCCGCATCCAGAGCATCACTCACCCGCAACCTCTTCGTGCTTGCCGGTGCCATGCTGTTGCTTCTCGGTGCGTTCGTCTTCATGTTTTTCACGGCACAGCGCGAACGCTCCCTGGCACAGAGACAGGCACTGTTCCTTGCCAACGTGACCCACGAACTGAAAACACCCCTGGCAGTGATCTCCGCAGCCGGGGAAAACCTCTCGGACGGCAGAGTGACCGACCCCGTCCGGCTTAAATCCTACGGGACTCACATCTTCAATGAATCGCTCCGGCTTCGGACCATGATCGACCGGCTTCTGGATGTGGCCCGGTCCAACACGAAAAACGTGCGCATCCGCAAGACCCAAACCCATCTGCCCGATTTTCTGCAGGATTACCTGAAGAAAAAGAAAAGCTACCTTGAATCACATGACGTGATCCTGCACCTGGACATCGATGAAAAGGCACCGGAGATCGAGGTGGATCAGTCAGATCTTCAGTCCATACTGGACAATCTCATAGACAATGCCGTCAAATACAGTCCTGAAGGGAAGTTTATTGAGATTCGTACATCCAGCAACAGCGAACGCGCATCACTTATGGTGAAGGACAAGGGCGTCGGCATACCAAAGGAGTTTCAAAAGTACATATTCGACAAATTCTTCCGGGTAGAAGACGCACTGACGGCGCAGACAAAAGGGCACGGCCTCGGCCTATCCATCGTCAAGGACCTGACCGTGCGCAACGGCGGCACCGTCAGTGTCAGCAGCAGCCCGGGCAAGGGATCCGTATTCACCATCCGATTCCCCGTGACGGATTCATCTGTACCGCAAAATAACAACTCCAACCCCATCCAGGAACAAATCAAACAAAAGGAACCTGAGCATGCCTCCTAACAAGCAGACCATTCTTATCGTCGAAGACGAACCCAGTCTCATTTTTACACTCAAAGATACCCTTGAAAATGAAGGCTATGAGACCCTTATCGCTGAAAACGGAATAGATGCACTGAAAATCGTCGATGAGACACGTCCTGATCTGATGATCCTGGATGTCATGCTTCCGGGGATTAGCGGCTTTGACGTCTGTAAAAAAATCCGGGATAAGAAGCTGATGTTCCCAATCATCATCCTGACGGCACGCGACCAGGAAATCGACAAGGTGACCGGCCTGAATATTGGTGCAGACGACTATATCACCAAGCCGTTCGGTGTGAAAGAGCTGCTCGCACGGATCCAGGCGCGGCTCCGGCGAAGCGACAATTATTCCGGTAAAAAAAATGATATGATTACACTGGGGGAGGTCACGCTCGATCTTAAAGAAGGGGTTGTGCGCAGGCCGGACGGAGACGTGGAACTGACCACCCGCGAAGTCGAGGTGATCCGCTTCCTCGCCAACTACCCGAATGAACCCGTAACAAGGAAAGCGCTGCTGGAGAACGTCTGGCGCTATGAGTTCAGCTCCAACACCAGTACGCGGACAGTGGATGTGCATATCTCAAAACTGCGCACGAAAGTGGAAATGCGTCCGGATGACCCGCGCTACCTGGTCACCATGCACGGAGTGGGCTATATGCTCAAGATATCCTGATATGGGG
>SKNL01000068.1 GCA_007120555.1 Balneolales bacterium | reverse complement strand
GGGATTCACACAGAGCAAAAAGTACGATCTGGAGGTATGGAGTCCCGGTCAGAAAAAATGGCTGGAAGTTAGTTCCTGTTCAAACTTCGAGGACTATCAGGCCAGGCGTATGATGATCCGGCACAAAAAGGACGACGGGAAAACCGAGATAGTGCATACGCTGAATGGCAGCGGGCTCGCCCTGCCAAGGGTCATGGCGGCATTCCTGGAAACGCATCAGCAGCAGGACGGTTCCGTGGTGATGCCCTGGGCGCTCCAGCCATGGATCCACACGGATCGGCTGCAGCTTTAGTTCAGCCGTTTTGAAACACAGTTACACGGCTATCCGTGTTTCCGGTTCCTCACGGAAATTGAGAAGCAGCTCCAGGATATCCTCCATCCGCTCTTTCTCCATGATTTCCATCCGCAGATACTTGCCATTTCGGATGCCCTTGATGTAGTTGCCGTAGTGCTTTTTCATCATGATTACCCCGAAACGCTCTCCGTGATGTTCTACGGAAGCACGCAACTGCCGGGCGCACATCTGCATGCGTTCTTCGATCGTTGGTGCGGGCAGCAGTTCACCGGTGTCCAGGTAGTGATGGATATCGCGGAATATCCACGGGTTCCCGATGGCAGCACGCCCGATCATGATGCCGTCCACCCCGCTCTCTTCAAACAGGTGGCGCGCATGTTCCGGGGTGGTGATGTCGCCGTTGGCAATGAGGGGAATATGAAGGCCGGGAGTATCCTTGAGGTATTTGAAATACTCCCAGCGCGCCTCTCCCTTGTAGCCCTGGCTGCGGGTGCGGGCATGGACAGTGAGCGCTTTGACGCCGGCGGACTGCAGCATGAGCGCCACTTCCCGAATGCGGATGGTGTTGTCATCCCATCCCAGCCGTGTTTTGACGGTCACGGGAAGCGACGTGGCGTCCACCACCGTCCCGGCCATCCGTTCCATCATGCCGATATCTCTCAAACAGGCCGAACCGGCATTCTTTTTGACCACTTTGTAAACGGGACATCCAAAATTGATATCTACCAGATCCGGATTGCTGGCCTCGGCGATTTTGGCAGCTCCATGCATGGCTTCCTCACGTCCGCCGAAAATCTGTATGCCAAGCGGCCGTTCCGATTCCTCAAAAGCCATTTTGTGCTTTGAGGCGTCGGAGTCACGTATGATGGCTTCGGAACTGATGAATTCCGTGTAAACCACGTCAGCGCCCAGCTCACGGCACATCTGGCGGAACGGAGAGTCGCTTACATCTTCCATGGGGGCGAGTACGACACATCTGCTGCCCGGAATAAGTACCGGCAGACGGGGGTCAATCCACCCGGAAGCGGCAGGCGCACCTGATGCAGGATGGTAGGGTTTGCTGATCACAATTCAATCTCCGGATAGAATGACTGGGTCTGCTGTACGACAGCGGTTTGGATAGCGGGTATTCCCACTAAAGAGTCTTAAAATACGGATTTTTCAGGAAAAAAAGTAGGGCGCTCCCGGGGTTTTTCGGGATTCTTAATAGAGATTTCACACTATATTCGTTATATTATATTGATATAGGATTTAATAGAATCAGGTGTATGCAATACACTATAAAACATGCAGATAACAACTGCATTCTGTTTGGAATACATTCAAAAATACGAGTTAGGAGGTATACATATGTCAGTAGCAACCAAAAACATCTATGAGTTGCTTGGTGATGAGGCGGATAGTCTGCTTAATCACGAGTGTAAAACCATTTCGAAAGATCAACTGCACGTCCCGGGGAGTGACTTTGTCGACACCGTGTGGAGCCATTCAAACCGCAGCAACAGGGTGCTTGCCAATCTGCAGCGTCTTTTTGACAACGGCCGGCTCGGTGGAACCGGTTATCTCTCGATTTTGCCGGTGGATCAGGGCATTGAGCATTCGGGTGGTGCTTCGTTTGCCAAAAATCCCATCTATTTTGACCCGGAGAATATCGTAAAGTTAGCCTATGAGGGCGGTTGCAACGCCGTAGCTTCCACATTTGGTGTCCTTGGTACCGTTTCAAGAAAGTATGCGCACAAAATCCCTTTTATCGTGAAGATCAACCATAACGAGCTGCTTACCTACCCGAATCAGTTCGACCAGATCATGTTCGGTACGATCGATGATGCCTACAACATGGGTGCGGCTGCTGTGGGTGCGACCATCTACTTCGGATCCGACAACGCATCCCGCCAGATCATAGAAGTGGCCGAGGCGTTTGCGTACGCCCACGAACTGGGCATGGCGACCATCCTGTGGTGCTACACCCGCAACAACGCGTTCAAGATCGACGGGACGGATTATCACGTGGCAGCCGATCTTACCGGACAGGCCAACCACCTTGGCGTGACCATCCAGGCCGATATCATCAAGCAGAAGCTTCCGGAAGTCAACGGTGGCTATAAGGCGCTGAATGCCGGTGATTCCTCTTATGGAAAACTGGATGAGCGTATGTACACCGAACTGACCAGTGATCATCCGATTGACATGACGCGCTATCAGGTAGCCAACTGCTATATGGGTCGTTCCGGTCTGATCAACTCGGGCGGAGCTTCAGGCGAGAACGATTTCGTCGACGCTGCAAAGACGGCCGTAGTAAACAAACGTGCCGGTGGAATGGGACTGATCAGCGGACGGAAGGCATTCCAGCGGCCGATGGCCGAAGGTGTGAAGCTGCTGAACGTCATCCAGGATGTATATCTTGATGAGGATATCACCATTGCGTGATCGCGTAATTTTTTGATAACGAAATCAGAAAATTAACGTAATTTTGGGCCTTGTATCTTATCCCGTGTTTACGGATACCGGATGCAGGGCCCTTTTTTTATTTCAACGCATTCAGATTTTCGCTGCAGCAATCCGTCCCCAATCATTCTTTCCGGATAAACGCCAACGCTGATATCAAACTCTTTGTCATTCGAAAAGAAACATATCACAAAAGACCAGGTCTCCGGTTTTGAGCCGGCAAAGGGGAGGTCCTCACCAGAGATATCCGGCAAATACCTGGTGTTGTCGATACTGCTCAGTCTGACCAGTATGGGGCTGCTGATTTACTGGACCTATTCGCCGGGGCTGTTCGACCGGCTCTATTGGAATCGAACTCCGGGGCTGTTTATCGCATTGTTTGTCGTCGGCTTGCGCATCTGGTTTCTCAGTGCCAAGATCCGTTATCTCTCCGAAAGCCGTCTCAATTGGATGGCCTCACTTCGCGTAGTATTGTGCTGGGAGTTCACGTCGTCGGTCACCCCGTCAACCATTGGGGGCGGACCCATGGCCACATATGTAATGACGCGGGAAAAGCTTTCCCTGGGACAATCCAGTGCCATCGTGATCTACGCGATCATGCTGGATCAGCTCATCCTGGTGTTTGTCATCCCCATGCTCATGATCCTCGGGTTTTTCCTCCCCGTTGTGCCCGAAAATGCAGGATGGGTGGGACACGGTGCCATGGCCCTGATCTACATCCTTCTGCTGGCCTATGCACTTTTTCTGACCTATGGGGTGTTCCGGAATCCCTATATCCTCAAGCGCACGGTCAATTATGTGTTCAGCCTGCCTTTTCTCAGAAAATACCGCTACAAGGTTGCGCGGGAAGCCGAAGTCCTTGAATCCTACTCCCACGAACTAAGGAAAAAACCGCGGTCCTTCGTTGTAAATGCGTTTGCCCTCTCTACGCTGGCCTGGCTGGCCAAAGTCTGGCTTCCTGCCATAGTCATTCTCAGCTTCGTCCCGGCCGACGTCCTCCTCTCATTCCTCAGGGGGATGGCCATGACGCTGGCGGGCATGTTCATGCCTACTCCCGGCGGCAGCGGCGGTCTCGAAGGTCTGTATGCCCTCTTCCAGGGCCCGCTTATGCCGCGCCGCGAGTTCCTGGGGATCGCCGTGTTCATGTGGCGGCTGATCAGTTTCTACCTGGTTGTCGGGGCGGGACTTATGGCCATGAGCTGGTATGTCAACGCAAGGGTTGTCAGTAAGGCCAGCGATAAGAAAAAGGATTGACCCATGTCCCGTAAAAAACGTACCCGCTATGTCTGTTCCAATTGTGGATGGGAGTCGTCGCAATGGCTTGGCGCCTGCGGCTCCTGTTCCCGGTGGAATACCCTTGAAGAGTTCCATATTCCTGAGAATGACGGGCAGAAAACGCACAAGGCACGGCTTCCGGCAACGGGCAAGACGGCAATGAAACCGGTGACACTCGATGAAATCCCCGTTTCTGAGGCAGACCGTACCGTAACCGGAATGGGTGAACTGGATCGGGTGCTGGGTGGAGGCATGATGCCCGGTTCGTTCATCCTGCTGGGCGGAGATCCGGGTATCGGAAAAAGCACGCTTGCCCTCCAATGGGCTTCGCTCCTTTCGGGACAAAAGACGCTCTATGTCTCCGGAGAGGAGTCGCTGGCACAGATCAGGCAGCGCGCCCACCGGCTTGAGGTCCGTCCGGATCACCTGTATCTCTACACGGAAACGGAGATCATGCAGGTCATAGAAGCTGCCCGCCATGAAAAACCCGGGATACTGATCATCGACTCCATCCAGACCGTGTACAACAGCACATTGCAGAGCATGCCGGGAACCACGGCCCAGATACGGGAGTGTGCCGCATTACTGATGCAGCTGGCGAAACAGGAGAATATCACGGTAATCGCCATCGGACACGTCACCAAGGACGGCGATCTCGCCGGTCCCCGCATCCTCGAACATATGGTGGACACGGTCCTTCAATTCGAAGGGGACAAGCAGTCCCACCACCGGATCCTGCGAACCCTGAAAAACCGTTTTGGCCCGGCCCAGGAAGTTGGAATTTTTGAAATGGACAGCGGCGGCCTGCGCGAAGTGGCAAATCCGTCTGAACTTTTCCTTTCCGAATTTAATCCGGCTGTTAGCGGCAACGCCGTTGTGTGCTCCATGGAAGGAACCCGGCCGTTGCTGATTGAAATCCAGGCCCTGGTGACGCCCACATCCTATGGCATGCCGCAGCGGACGGCATCGGGTTTCGATCACCGGCGGCTCTCGCTTCTGCTGGCGGTGCTGGAGAAACGGTGCGGCTGGCAATTCGGGCAGCACGATGTTTTCCTTAATGTGGCCGGCGGGCTGAAACTCACGGAAACAGCATGCGACCTTGGTGTGGCCGCTGCCCTTGTTTCTTCACTCTCAGGAAAGGCATCGGGTGAACCGGTCGTGATGATCGGGGAAGTGGGACTCGGTGCGGAAATACGCAGAGTGGCTCAGCTGGACAGAAGACTGGAAGAAGCGGAAGCCATGGGTTTCCGGCATGCGATAGTGCCGAAGGGCTTCAAGGAAGGCGGACAAGAAATAAAGATCAGCACCGTTTCGAGCATAAACGACGCTCTCAAGACAACCGGCCTGGATGGATAGGTTGCAAAAAAACCGGATGAAACCACTTTCAGGTTTGATTTGCTGTTTCCAAGCCCGGTTGATTACACCCCGTTGCTGTGCGGCCCCGGACTGCCGGATGAATCCGGAATTATCTCCACTCGTCGCGACGGCGCTTGCGCTCTTCGCGGACACTTTTTTTGTGGGCTTCACGACGAAGCTCCGATGGCTTCAGAAACTGCTGACGCTCTTTATATTCCATAAGAATACGTGAGCGGGTCATCATTTTCTTGAAACGGTTTATGGCACGATCGATGCTTTCGTTATCTTTAACTTTTACTCCGAGCATGTGGTATCAGTTGTCTATTAGTTTGTTGTTTTAGAAAACGTTTATGTACAGACTTCATAATATAACATTTTTTATTTCAAACCGCTGTCTTTTTGACAAGGTTTCTTTGACGTTCAAGAAGGGGGACCGGATCGGCCTCATCGGGCCGAATGGCTCAGGAAAAACAACGTTGTTGCGGATCATGACAGGAGTGCTCACTCCCGATGAAGGAATATGCGAATGGGCTTCCGGAACGCGCATCGGATATTTGCAGCAGGAGTCGCTGGAAGTCCCGAGGGACCAGACCGTGCGCTCACTGGTATCGGAAGCCTTTGCCGAAGCCAATGATCTCGAGCGTCAGATTGCAGAGATCACCGCAAGGATCCCGAAACTGGATTCCTACGAGGACTTGGAGTATCCGCAATTGCTGGCACGCCTGGAATCCTTGCAGAACCGATTTGATATGCTGGATGGCGGCAAGCGTCAGGCCAAAGTGGAGGAGGCGTTGAAGGGACTCGGATTTTCATCGGACGAGCTGGATGAACCCCTGCATACGTTCAGCGGGGGCTGGCAGATGCGTGCGCTGCTGGCCAAATTGCTGCTGGAGGCGCCGGACATCCTGCTGCTGGATGAGCCCACCAACCACCTGGATATCGACAGCATCGACTGGCTGGAACGCTACCTCCCCGGCTATCCCGGCGCCATATGGATCGTGAGCCACGACCAGATGTTCCTCAACCGGATGGTCACCCACATTGCCGCACTGGAAAACCGGCGGTTGTCACTCTATACGGGAAACTACGACGCGTATGAAAAGCAGTATCAGCAACAGCTTGAGCTACAAAGACAGGCGTATGAAAACCAGCAGCGGGAACTGGAACAGGCCGAACGCTTCATTAACAGATTCCGGGCCAAGGCGACCAAGGCCCGGCAGGTCCAGAGCAGGATAAAGCAGCTTGAGAAAACGGAACGAATCGAAATGCCGGAAGAGGACAACACTTCCATCGATTTCCGGTTTCCCGATCCGCCCCGCTGCGGTGTGCAGGTCATGGAAATCCGGGGGCTGAACAAGACGTACCGGTCCGACCGGGAGGAGCCGGTTCCGGTCTTCACGCAAAACCAGGACCTGGCCATCGAAAGAGGCGACAAGATCGCTCTGGTAGGGGCCAATGGCGCCGGCAAGTCGACCCTTGCCCGTATCATCAACGGGACCGAGCCGTTTGATGGTGATCGTGTGCCCGGCCACAACGTGGTCATGACCTTCTTTGCCCAGCATCTGGCCGATGTGCTCGCATCGGAACGGAGTGTACTGGAGGAGATGGAAGTGTCGGCCAGAACTTCCGAAGCACGCAGCCGCATCCGCGGAATCCTTGGGGCGTTCCTTTTTTCCGGTGAGGATGTGTTCAAAAAAGTGGGTGTGCTGAGCGGAGGGGAACGGAGCCGTCTTGCCCTTGCGAAAAGCCTTCTGGAACCGGCCAACCTGCTGATACTGGACGAACCGACCAACCACCTCGATATCCGCTCGAAAAAAGTGCTGCTCCGTGCGCTGGAACAGTACCAGGGGACGGTTGTTGCCGTGAGTCACGACCGCTATTTCCTGAGCGGATTTGCCAGCAAGGTGTGGCGGGTCGGCAATGGCCGCCTGTTCGAGTATCCCGGGGACTTCAGCTACTACGAGTGGAAGTACCGCGAGCAGAGAGCGGCTGCGGAAAAGACACCTTCTTCTGCGGATAATTCCGCCGCCGGCCTTGCCAGTGGTGCCGGCAAAGCAGCCTCAAATGCAGCCATAAATGCTGCGGGCAAAGTTGCGGCAAACGCTTCGGGGCAAACGCTTTATGCTTCCAACAGCGCGGGCAGCGGACCCAAATCCAAAGAGGTGAAACGGGTGGAGGCCGAACTGCGAAACCGGTTCAGCGGGGAAATGAAACCGCTAAAGCAGAAGCTTGCAAAGCTGGAAGACGATATCGACCGGATGGAAAAAGAAAAGTCTGATATCGAACTGCAGCTGGCAGATCCCGCGTTCTATGAGTCCGGTGATGCCCAATCCACACTTAAAAATCACGGCGAACTGGAACGCCGCCTGGAGCGCGGCTGGAACAACTGGACAGAAATCACATCCAGACTGGAAGAGCTTCAGTCCCGTTTTGATGCGGCCCTTGAAGAGATCATGACAAAAGCATGAAACGAACATGGCAGAGAACAAGTTGATCACCATCATGGACCTGCCGAAAAACACCGTCCCTGTCCGCTCGCTCACTCGCACGCAACAAGACCGAGACAACAAGGCCAGTAGAACCAAGCCGGTACAGTGCTGAAAATGCAGTATCGACGTTCTGCACAAAAATCATGCAGCAAGAACCATGTCCATACGAAATATTGAAATAAAAGCCCGTTCCACCAGACAATCTGATGTTCGCCGTATCCTCACCGAACTCGGAGCCGATTTCAGGGGGATGGATCACCAGGTCGATACCTATTTCCGTGTTCCGAACGGGCGGCTGAAATTGCGCGAGGGCCGTATCGAAAACAATTTGATCCACTATCAGCGCAGCAATGAAGGCGGACCCAGGGAATCGCGTGTCACATTGTTTGCGTGCAAGCCGGTGGAGGGAGCCGATCCATCATCCGTCCATCACCTGAAAAAGATTCTTTCCGACGCCCTTGAAGTGCTGGTGGTGGTCGACAAAAAAAGGGAGATCTATTTCCTGGACAACGTAAAATTCCATATCGATCTGGTGGATGCACTCGGCGAATTTGTGGAAATCGAAGCGATTGAAACGGACGGATCGATAGGTCCGGATGAACTTCGGCGGCAGTGCGACCACTACATCTCTCTCTTCGGCATTTCGGCAGGTGACATGGTCGCCGAATCATACAGTGACATGCTGATGCGGTGAATAAATCACCCGGATGGATTGATGAGGAACTCATCGGGGATGGCGATGTCGCGGATTCCCAGCCCGAACAGCGCATAATCGTACTTGGCGGGATCGGCAGGGTCCATCAGACGCAACCGTTCGGTCAGCTCCGTGACAGATTTCCAGTCGTTGGCCTCCCGTGTCAGAAGTCCGAACAGGCGGGAATAGCGGGCCACATGCACATCCAGCGGGATCATGAGCTCCGAGGCAGGCATGAATGACATGGTGCCGGGGTCGACGCAGCTATCTCTTCGAAGCGTCCAGCGCAGATAGAGCCAGAGCCGTTTGCAGGAGCTGTTTTTTACAGGCGTTGCCAGATGTTTCCGGACCCTGACAGGGGCGTCCGGGATTAAGGCAAAGAACCGGTTGTGGAATTCACTGAAAAGCCCTGCAATATCCATATTGGATTCAGAGACAACCGTTTTGGCCGCTCCTTCTGGAAGGCTCGCCGCAGTGCCGGCGGGATTGGCGGTGGCAGAACCGGCCATCTTGTAACAGTGCAACCAGAACTGCTCAAAGCTGCCGTACTGCAGAAGGATGCGCGAGAGCGACCGGAGAAGCCATCGGACGTCATCAGCGGTGAAGGTACGGTGCCGGAATCCCTCCAGGCGCTGTTCATCGCGGGCACTAAGGTTGCCGATGAAGTCGGCTGGATTTGTATCGAAGCGCTCAAGAAGATTTCCGACCTTGGCCATCACGATATCGCGGCGTCCCCAGGCCATGAGCGCAGCCAGGAACCCGGCCAGGTTGCGGTCCTCTGTCCCTTCATACCGGTGCATGAAAGCGACGGGATCGGTAGCGATATATCCGGGCTCTTCCACCAGCCGGACGACCGGATCGAGAAACCGTCGCAGTGATGGAAGCTGATCATCAGGGATCG
>SKNL01000144.1 GCA_007120555.1 Balneolales bacterium | reverse complement strand
TTGTACCGTTTTGATACGAGAAGATAGCGCGGATCACGTTGCATCTTTCTCCCGGGACGATTATTCACACCGGGATATTTGCGCCGGGATGTTCAAATGCAGGCGAACATACGGTAATGATGCACCATAATTGCTGCAGTGCGAAGATCAATCAGGGCAGGCTTGTGGTACGAATCTGCTGGCGATCGGCGGGTTCCGGTGGTATCTCTATGATTTCCTGAACGGACTTGTTGATGTACATCAGATCATACATCACGGTATCGGCAATTATGATCGTGTCGGCAGCAACCATATACATGAAGTCATAAACTCCAATGCTGTCAGGTGCCGCTGGAGGCCTGGGCTGAAAGGCAAAGGAATCGCGGTCATAATTCCATATCTGAAAGGTAAAACCTTCCTGATCCCTTTCAAACCGCAAGCTGATGGGCTTGTCCCGGTAATTTCTGTTCACGGATTCCAGCAAGTCGGAGATAATCGATGACTGAACCAGTTCAACCTGCCGTGCGCTCATTTCTTCCTGGCTCAGGGTGTCCGCAAAATCAGGATAGAAGTAGTCCGGACTGAGTTCGTTGCTTGCATCCCGTCGCTGCTCCTGAATTCCCCAGGATCGCATGATTTCAGAAAGTTCCCTTGATGGTTGTTCCACGATGTATACATTCAGGGAGGGATATACGACAACGATATCATCTCTTCCAAAACCGATGTTGCTTACATCGATAATCTCGATACGCTCAACCAGGTCAGGATCCTCGGCAATAAGAAAATCATCCAGGATCCATTCAATGGAAGCCCTGTCCGTGATTTCTGCTATATTCCGGAAAATCTGAGAGACCTCGGGTTCTGTGACGGTTGGTCTGTCGCCGCCTTCGGTTGTGAACGACATCAGAAAAAACAAAGAAACGAAGAAGATGATATGTATCCGGGGGAACGTATTCACTTAGATGCTCCTCCATATTTGATGATATCTTCTGGCTTCATCCATGTCACCATTGCGCCTGTGCAGATCGGTTAACAGGCTGTACAGGGTCTGTCGATCCTGCTCGTTCAGGGCATGGCTCTCTTTTTCAGCCAGCGTGGCATAGCGGATGGATTCCGGGACGTTGTTGCTGAGAACATTTGCAATCTGAAGATAGGCTCTGGCCCGGTTTCTCCAGTTCACTTTCGAGCTTTGCATGAAGTAAGCCAGGGCATTTCGCCGGTCGCGTTCGGCCAGATAGCTTTGACCGATATTGAAGCAGATCAGTCCGTAGTCGTTGAAGTAACGCATGTAATCCGGGTCTGTAGGCAGTCCGTCATTATTCGTCTCGGATCGGTTTACCAGCTGAAGCAGACGCTCGGCGGCCTGTTTTTCATTGCCGTTCTGGTATTTCACAACTCCCAGCCTCCAGTCGATCTCATCTCTCGCCCTGTCAGACCGTAGTGTTGGTAACAGTTCCTTGAAACGCTGTTCCGCCTCTTCCAGACGCCCCTGGTTCACCAGTTGAGTGATGATGTGCTCTCGTTCCATACTGGCAGGAATATTGCCTTCATCCCAGTTGATAAAATCAATTTCACTTTGAACAGACTGCTTGTCCTCCTCTGTAACTGCAAGACCCATAGCTTCATCGAAAACAGCCAGTGCGGTGGGTGTATCGTAGAGGTGCAGGTAGGAGACCCCTTTATAGTAGGTATAGATGAAAAGATTGGAGAAATCACGTTCGCTCATCCTGCCATATTCGGTGTAATGGTCTGACATGGGGACGACATCCCTCAGTGTCCGGATGGCCCGGTCAAAGTTGTCTGCGGCCAGCTTGAAGTTGTCCAGGCTGAAGTAGTTTTCCCCGAGAGCGTAGTAAACCACATGTTCGCCCTTTTCAAGCCGTGCCAGTTTCTCAAGTACCTCGATTGCTTTTCTGTGCTCCTGCTGATCGTTCAGCCTGGATGCTTTGATGCCGTAAAGCTGCCCAAGCCATAGCCGCACTTCGCTGTCGAACGGGTTCAGCTTCAGTGCTTCTTCGAAGGCCGATATGGCCCGGTCAACAAGGCGGGCGTATTCCTGCAGCATCTGCTCATCTTCGGCACTGCGGGTGCGCTGGAGCGCATCGATATCCCTTATATATTCCGCGGCCTCATTGAAAGCCTCGACAGCTTCCAGATTATCCCGTTCGGTAACTTCATGGTCATCGGCATCTTCCAGTTCCAGATAGTACCAGATCGTGTCACTCTCCGCTCTCCAGGCGAGGGCCTGTTGCTTCAGTCGTTCGGCCCTGATTTCCTCGTCAGGGGAGACAAATGATTCATCTGCCAGTGTTCGGGCTTCTTCTGCGGTGAGTGTATCCACCCCGGCCGGAACAACAAGCGTTCTTTCCTCTGCCGGATCAACGGTTGTTCGTGTTGATGAGCACGAGTAAATCAGCAGAAGAAGTAAAAATAAGACGGGTAGGTAAAACGGCTTCATGTTCCAGTTGCATTTTGGTGTTTGATGTCCGGTGTGTTACATGTTAACACTGTTCCACCAGCTGAGGAATATCTGGTAAAACTCTTCCGTGTGCTCTCTGCCGGCGTCCCGCATTTCGGAGTCGACCTCGGCGATTTCCCCTCCGTGGAAGCCGATCTGTCCCACCCGCAGGTAATTCGACTCCTGCTGGAATCCACGGTCGATCAGGTAAATGGCGTTGTTGCCCTGAACGAGTACGATATGAACCTCTTTAAGCTCTTCCCTGGTCATGAGCAGGAGCTTGTATTCCCGGTTTCCGACGTAGAAGGAGGTTCTGGAGGTAAGATAGTTGTCATCCCATCGTCCATCTGCCATCATCCGTCGCACGGCGACCGGAAGCTCTGCGGAATTCTGTCTCATCCAGTCGGCAAGCGGGAAATAAAAGGTGCCGATATCGGAATAGTCGGCGCCGAAGTCATCCAGATCACGGATATCCACACGATCGCCATCGGGCTGTTCCTCCCGGGCGCGGGGCCCGCCCAGCAGGCTTCCTGCATCCGCGTCATCCGAAATGCCTCTGCGCCCGATACTGATATCCGAGCGGTCATCCATGCCGATCCTTGGGCCAAGGTCGTCGCCGAGCCCGGACCTTCTGGCAGCAATACCGGACAGATCACCCCTTGAAAGGGAGCGGTCATGCAGCGCTATGTCGGTATCCTCCATGGCCAGGGCGGGCGCATCATCGGCGTCTGGTGTTCTCTGGGTTCTGGTTTCGGGAGCCCTTGTTTCCGGCTCAAGGCGGAAACCGTCCGGAAGCACATCGCTGAGATCGACCCGGGCCGGGACGCGCTCTTCCATTTCCAGTTCAATGGTGGGTTCTTCTTCGACTTCGGGTTCTTCGGGCCGCGCTTCTTCGACGCTCGGTTCCTCGACAGGTGGCTGAAACCGGGTAAGATTGATCTGGGCAATTTCTCTCATCTGCACCTGCCTGGTATCCGGATCTGATACGGAGGAAAAGATCAGTATCAGATAGGCAGCCAGGCAAAAAACGGCTGTGACGAGCATCGAAAAGATGCCTTTTGCGGGATCCTTTTGTTTCGGGGGAATAATCATCTAAAGAGACATCGATTGGACATTGATGTTTTTGGGGATGCCTAGCCGGTCACAGATATCCATGACATCAATAAGACTCTGCATCGTAATATCTTCGTGAGGTTCTAACAGGGCTGCAGGAGATTCACCCTCTTCAACAAGGTGGTCTTTCAGATCCTGCAGCACCGATTCAAGTATCTGAAGATTATGGTATTCGCCCCAGAAGGTGGACGTATGATAATCAGAAACACGGAACGTATTGTCCGGATCGATATTGATCACGATCAGCGACAGTTCCCTGTCCTCGGTTACTTCCTGGTCATCAGGATCTGACGAGGGGAGATCGATATGTGACCGTACCGTTATGTCACTGATGATCACAAATCCAAAAAGGATGATCAATCCGATATCAATGAACCTGATAAGGAACGAACTGTTTCTCATAATCTAGTTTCCGGTAAGTCTAACGTCAATGGCCTTGCTGATATTCAGATCATCACAAATTTCGGCAACCTGCATCGTGTACTTGGCCCTGGTATCATAATTGGCCCTGATCCTGACCTTGGCCAGATCGCCAAACCTGTTGCGGTGGTTCTCAATGTAACGCCGCAGCTGGACCGTATCCTGTAGCTGGATATTTTCCCGTTCATCGATGAAATTGCCGTCGCTGGTGATACCGATATACAGGACCACTTCAGGACCGAGCGGGGGCAGCTCCGTCTCGCTGCTGGCCGGGAGCATGATCATGGAATCCTCATCCAGGTCGGAAATCACGATGAATCCGAATAGCAGGATGAGTACCACATCGACAAATCGTAAAAGGAATCGGCCTCTTTTCATATTATATGCAAATTAATCTTGTCCAACCGCTTGAAACGCCTTAACGAGATCCGTATCGGCAACCCGGATATCAACCGCATTGAACCCGGGTTCTTTGCCAAGTGTGAAGTCCATGATTATTTCTCCGTTATCGTTAGTGGTTTCGATTATTTTTTTGCTGTTGTTGTTGTCAAAAAAACCATCTCCCATGGTTACCTGGAACGATACAGCTGCCTTGTTGACAGGATTCCCGAACCGGTCCTGAACAACCACCCGTATGGGCTTGGGCAGTTTTCTGCCTGCCGGTTGAGCCTGTTGATTATTGTGTATTTCCAGGTTGGATGGTTCATTCGGGATGATGACTGTTTGCAGATCAGCAGTTATGTGCTTGAATTCAAAATCCTGGCAGCGAACGCGGATTCTGAGGGTTCCGGTTTTTTTTCCGGCTTTCAGATCGAAATATGCGGTGCCATTTTCATCTGTGGTTATCGTTGTTTTTTCCTTTTGATTGTTTACTTCGCCGTTGCCGGCAACGATCACATCCAGCATTTGTCCGGGAACGGGTTTTTCATCTGTTCCCATGAGCTGGACACTCACGTTTTTCAGGGTATCAAATGCCCGTATTTGTTTTTCGTATGGCTTGATCTGCAGCCTATCCGGTTTCGGTGTTTCCGGGATCGGTTCTTGATCTTCTGCCGTGGCTATGCCTGTTTCGTTATTCAGAGATTTTTTTTTTGAGACTCGCCGGCTTCACTACCCTGTTGCTGGTATTGTCTCGGGCTCACTGGTTTGCTGCCTGTTCTTGCCGGAGAGAAATCGAGGCTGCTGGAATTGTCGCCAAGTTCAATAAGCCGGAACCGCATCTCATCGGCTTTGGAAGAAATCCGTTCCAAATGTCTTGCGAAGTATCCCTCCGTTACAGTCGAAAAGAAATTGAGTGTGATACTGACAACAAGTCCGAGCAGGGTGGACATCAAAGCAAGGCCCATACCGGCGAGAATGACATCTTTTTCCAGGGCGCCTGAGGAGAACACAATGAACATCCCCCAAACGGTACCCAGAAGGCCAAGTGCACCGGCGGTATCTGACAGGAAGTCGATCCTGTTCTTGAACGTTTTGTACTTATGCTGCTCGTTGGAATAATAGTTGGAAATCTCGTCGTGCAGGTAATCGGCATTTCTGTTTGTCAGGAAGACATTCAGCAACTTGGCCATCAATCGTGACAGCATGTGGTCTGGTTCGTTGGAAACCTTTTTCCTGATATCCTTGATGGTGAGATTTTCGAAGCCGGTACGCTCCAGGGATCTGTTCAGCCTTCTATCGCTGAGGAGCTCATATACCTTCAGACTGATCAGGAATACACCGATGATGAGTACTGCGAAGATCGGATACTGCATCACACCGGCCTGACCTATCAGATCCCAAAGATTTGCCGAGGCAATCCCTCCGGTCAGTTCTTGCAATCCTTCCATTCCTGCAGCTGCGCCATTCTGATTGTTTACCTGTGCATGTGCAGTGAATGGAAGCAGTGACAGAAAGCTTCCAGACGCCAAACCCATGGCAACATATTTGTAATTAGTCATTTCGTTAAGCATTTATTTGTTTTTTAGAATCAATTCAATTCTGTCAGGATCAGAATGAATTTTATCCAGGTCTTTTGTGATGTCTATGGTGATGTTTCGGGTAATTTTCTGAACATAAAGGTAGCGGCTTCTGGTTTCCTGCCAGGAGCCATTATCATCTGCCCAATGCAGGCTGTACGTGTACAGGCCCGGGGGGATGATGGAGCCGTCAGCAAGTCGCCAGTTCCACTCAATGATATCCGGGAAATCAGATGCTGCCTGTATTTCGTTTATGACCTGTCCGTTTGCAGCGTAAATTCGCAGTGCCCACTCGCTTGCCGAAGCGCCTGCTGAGTTCACAGGCCTGATTCTGGCATTTTCAGGTGTCAGGACGGTTACTTGCTGATCTTCAAGCAGCTGCTGGTTTACCGGGGTCGCACTTCTCATGGAATCCGCTTGCTGTGACCGATAGGTAACCGAAACGGGAATATCCCGTCCGCTTTGCTGGCGGAACTGTTCTCTCAGGCCTGCTGCTCGAACCTGTGTCCCGTCCTCGACCACCAATTTCATCATCCGGTTGTTTGAGAGGATGTGATCGCGGATAAAGTCCAGGGTCTTGCGATAATTATCGGTAATGACAGGCTCCGGTGCGGCACCGGCCGGCAACGGAGCAGTGTCGGGCCGTCGCCCGCTGTAAGGCATCCGGAAATAATCCTGCTGATGATCCAGGTTGCCGATATCATAAGCTGTCAGGTGCAGAAGATCCTCCTGAGTGACCGTGGTTGTATCGATTCTGCGAGTGAGGGTTACCTCCTTGTACTCGAGATGATCTGTGGAAGAGGTCAGAACTATTGCAGAGGGCAAAATGGCATCAGTGCGTGAACGGACAACCTCCGGCATGGCAACTGCCGCGGGACGTCGTTGTGGCAGCGGGGGCACCCTGTTGAACTCGTAAACCAGAGAGAACATGTGTGAACCATAGGTCTCTGAAAGGACGTCATTGAAAGGCATTTCAAACTGATAGTTGATGCTGACACCACCATATACATGCATCTGTGCCTCAATATAGCCTCTGTCGAAGCTCATATTAGTACCCATTCGGGCAAAGTATCCTTCGGTTGAAAACGCCTCCAGGTGCACTCTTGTGTCGAGCCCGTACCTGTCGTTTACAAATTCGACAGTTCCTCTTACGAAGTCATAACGGTAACTCAGCGCACCGAAAAATTCAAGAGGCTCCTTGACACCGTTGCCGGAAAGGGAGATATCGGGCTCGTTAAGGTTACGGGCGCCCAGCGCCAGTTCCACATTTGAAAGTGGCCGGGCATAGATGCCTGCAGCAGAGTTGAACGTGTTTCGGGAGAATCCATTCTGAAAAACCGGATCTCCAAAGTCGAAGTCCACAAAGTTGTCACGGTTGTAACCGACATGGTGCAGCGATCCGGTAACGCCAACAGAAACCCGGTGCCACAACCGGACAGAAAAGGAACCGCTCAGCTGACTGCGGGTGAAGACGGGACTGTTGAAGTAGCGGGCATGAGCTGCGGCGCCAAATCTGCCGCCTCTGATACCCGGAAGGGATGAGACGAAATAGCCTTGCCTGAAGCCTGATTCCGAGCTGTCGGAAAAGCCCGAATAGTGTGTTTTTACCCCGAGAGCCACCTGCGGTCGCTGAAAGGAGATCAATGCAGGATTTCCAAGGATGGCCTTGCTGTCAAGTGTACTTGTGGATGGCCCGCTGATAAAATCCTGGGCTTGCACCTTACTGGTAAAAGCCGGGATGAACAGAATGAGTAATATGCAACAGGGGATTAACCTCATGGGGATGACATTACAAAGCCAGTGTGATGGAACCGCGACGGATCACACGGCTGTTTCTTTCTATGAGATAAAGGTAAATACCCGGTTTCAGCACCGAACCGCCCGTGTCGGTTCCATCCCAGATGATTTCGGATTGCCCGTCAGCCGCAAGTGAGCGCACTTGTTTGCCGTTCATGTCAAAGATCCGGACCAGATACCCGGTAACCGCATTGGCGCCCGAAAAGTCAAATCTGACGAAATCGTTGAACCCGTTGTTGTTTGGGGTAAAGGGATTGGGTCCGACTCTTATACCGTCATTGTCATCCTGAAGTGACGCTGCGGCACGGTTATTACCTGCAGGTATTTCTGTCTTGCCGATAGCGACCATGTTTTCCTGTATGGTTTCTGCAAAAGCCGGATTGAATCCAGGCTGCTGAACTATGGTAAATACCGCCAAAACGCTGGCTATAACCCAATAAAATGGTATTGGTTGTGAAGCTTTTTTCATCCGGGCAGGTTCCTATGGGTTGAGGTCAAGTTCGGATTGAATGATCTTGTAACTTTCAAGGTCACCGGCGAGCTCATAAGCCAGAAGCAGCATCTCCTTGTGCCCCGTGTTGTGGGGTTCGAGTAAAAGCAACCTTTCGTTTGCCTGTACCATAAGGTCAAAGTTGCCGGTTTCAAGATAAATGGACGACAAGGCAGCGAGTACTGTTTTGTCGTTGGGATTGGCCTTCAGGCAAAGTGTGAAAAAACGCTCTGCGACGTAGATTTCACCTTTGTTGTTCAACTCCGTTGCAAATTGGAGCACGGCATCGTAGGTGGCACCTGCATCTATGTAACGCGAAAACATAGCTTCGGCATCAGCGATGTTGTCCGTTTCAAGGCTGGCATATGTCGCGATTTTAAGAAGATTTCTGTCCTCAGGGTATAATGACAGATATTGCCTTGCCGTTCTTTTTGCCTCTTGAAACTGACCGTTACGGAAGTAGGAGACAGCCAAACTCGTGCTGCAGAAGCGTTGCATGCGCGGAACCGAAACACAGTGTTGGAAGGCATGAATGGCTTGGGGATACTGCCCGAGATATTTGTGGGCTTCGCCTTTCACTGGGTAGGGCTCCCATCGGTCTGGAAAAATCTGAATCGCGGCATCGAAATGCCTGATCGCAGTCTCAAACTGACCCTTCTCCCAGGCACTGTTGCCCGCATTGAATTCCCTTCGATAGCTGGTTTCAAGCAGATGGGAGATTTCTTGTTTGAAGCCCGGAGCCACATCAAGAGAGCGCTCAAAATAGGACTTTCCTTCCGGATAGTTACGCTCTTTTACATGAATTTTCCCCATCAGATAAAGAGCTTCCGGATCGTACGGGTCCAACGTCAGGGCATCTTCCACATGCTCCCTGGCAAGATGGATGTCTTCCCCGCTCATGGCTATGGTAAACTCTCTTTTGAGTGTACTTTCACAGGCAAAAAAGAATAATAATAATCCAGGAAGGAGTAACCTTGCTGTCATCAGTGGATGTGTAACTTGGTGAATTTCGTATATAGCCTTCAAAAGCGGTGTAGACGAGCCTAAAAACTACTGTTTATATATTACTATAGCAAACAAAAAAACCGGATGGGACGCATTTATGGGTAAGCAACACGAGTTGAGAAAAAATACCTGTTGCACATTCATGAGGTTAAGCAGTTCCAGTCAACATATGTTATACTGGCGGTATGTCGGATAAGCCATATCTCCGAAAGTTATGCTTAAATAAATATTATGCCACATGAGTGATACTCCTTCTGTTTCGGACAGTTCCCGATGGGAAAAGGCGCAGGAATACGAATCCGCCTGGTGGAAAAACGTCACGGACATTTATGATACAGCGTATCTGGAGCGATTTGCTTCCGATATTGAGGACAAACTTGCGAATACAGATCTGA
>SKNL01000083.1 GCA_007120555.1 Balneolales bacterium | reverse complement strand
ACGGCTTTACCTGCTGCAGTTTGGTTTTTATCGGAACGCTTGTCAGAAGCGGTCGAAGTCATCAAACGGAGTTCGTGGTGTTATGGGTAACGGCTTGCTCGGGCGATGCGGACTTTGTCGCGTTTGTTCGTCGTCGGAACGTTTGTAAGGCTTTTTAAACCTTGCTTTTTCCGGACGGTCCGATTCGCCGCTTTTGTAGTAACGCGCATTTGCCGGTTTCCGTTTGAATCGCCGTTTCTTGAAACCATCTTTGCGTTTTGGAGCAGGTTTAAAGGTTTTACCGGGTCGTTGTGCCTTCTTGTCCTTGAGGTCAATGATCTCGACCCGGGGACTGATGATCTCTTTTTCCTGCTCGGGGTTGGTGAAGATCGGGCGAAGCTCATAGGCCAGCCAGGTTTTCTCAAAAACATTCCGGGCTTCTTTAAGCAGCAGGAACTGGTTTGAATACCGGGCGGAAAAATGCCCGATGACAAGCCGCTCGACTTTTGCCGTCTTGGCTACAATGGCAGCGTCCTGCGCGCTGGAATGACCGGTATCCTGGGCTTTTTCCTTGAGTGGTTCGCCGAAGGTGGCCTCGTGGAAAAGGATGGTGGCATTTTCGGCCAGCCGGATGGCATTCTCACAGAATTCCGTATCGGTGACATAGACAAAACTCTCGCCCGGCCTGGGGTCACCTACAATATCCGCTGAGTGCACAACGCTGCCATCTCCGAGCGTGACATCTTCGCCGTTTTTCAGTGATTTGTACTGGGTGTCTTCTATGATACCGGCTTCTTTGGCTTTCAGAGCATCTACTTTGCCCGGTTTGTCTTTTTCCTGGAACCGATAGCCAATGCAGAATTTTGTATGTTTCAGCGGTCTTGCTTCCACATAATACTCCTCTCCTTCCAGAACAACGTCATGGTCAAAGTCGCTTTCTATTTCGTTGTATGTGATAGGAAATTCCAGCTCGACTTCAGCTATGCCGAAAACCGTCTCAATCATTTTTTTCAGACCTTTCGGCCCTATGATATGGAGTTCCTTTTCGCGTCTTTGGAGCTGAAGCGTACTGAGCAGACCGAACAGGCCGAAGATATGGTCGCCGTCAAGGTGTGAAATGAAAATGGCTTCCACTTTCGAGCGCTTTACGCCAGCCTGAAGCAGCCTCATCTGTACGTTTTCTCCGCAATCAAAAAGGAAGACCGAGCCGTCTCTCCACAAAGCGACAGATGGCAAGTGACGCACAGCAGTCGGGGTTGCCGATGAAACACCCAATGGAATGATAATCATGTTATTGTCCTCTCCATTTTTTTAAAATTGGGATTTCGCTATCAGACGAAATATTCCCGTTTGGTAACTCTTTGTTATTTTTATATTTGTTCAAGTTCTTTCTCGATCAGCTGCTTGCGGTGCATATTGGCAAAATAACCATCCCTTTCAAGCAACTCTTCGTGAGTTCCGCTTTCTACAATCCGGCCTTCATCCAGAACATAAATTTTATTGACGTGTTTCAGTGATGATAAACGATGACAAATAATGAACATTGTTACATCATCAAGATCTTTGTCAAGATGCTGCACAATGGCATCCTCTGTGTTTGTATCAACAGCACTCAGGGAGTCATCCAGAATCAAAATGGATGGTTTGCGTATGAGTGCCCGCGCAATACTGGTTCGCTGCTTTTGCCCACCCGATAACGTGATACCTCGTTCACCTAATATAGTGTCAAATTTTTTCTCAAATTCCAAAATATTTTCTAATACTTCTGCCTGTTCGGCAGCCTCTCTTATCTCTTCCTCCACGGCATTCTCCTTGCCGAAAGTAATATTTTCTCGTATGGTATCAGAAAACAGGAAGTTATCCTGGGGGACAAGTCCGATGAGTGCCCGCAATTCATGGACCGGGAGATCGCGGATATCCGTTCCATCCAGGAGTATGCGTCCCTGCTGCGGATCATAAATTCGGGGAAGCAGCTGTATCAGGCTGGTTTTTCCCGAACCGGTGCGACCGACAATTCCGACCCTGTCCCCCTTTTTGATACGCAAATTGATATTTTGAAGTGCCGGTTCTTCGGCTCCCGGATAGGTGAAATGGACATTTTCAAAGACGATATCCCTGCGAAAAGCTGCAGAAGGTGTTTCTTTGCCCTCACCGCCCGATTCGTTGTTCTGTTTTCCGGATTCCGGACCTGTTGTTCTGACACCGCGATCCAACGGCGCGTCATCAACCGGAATGGCGAGCAGTTTTTGGATCCGCGAATTGGAGGCAGCCGAACGCTGAAGCAGATTCAGGGTATAGCCCAGGGAGGCTATCGGCCAGGTGAGATATGTGACATAGATAATGAATTCGGCAATGTTGCCGATGGTCACGAAGCCATTCATTACCATGATTCCGCCCTGCCAGACCACCAGTACGATCGACATTCCTATCAGCAGGAGCAGCATCGGATGGAACAGCGCCTCCACAAGATCGAGTCTCAGCTTTTTGCGCCGGTAGCGCGCATTCTCACGGAGGAAGCGGTCCTTCTCATATTCTTCCCTGTTGAATGCTTTGATTACCCTTATGCTGGAGAACACCTCCTGTACCTTGCCGGCCAGAACGGCGTACTGTTGCTGTATCTCGTTGGACCTGCGGTTGATGTAGCGGCTTACCCAATACGCCATGACTGCCAGAAACGGCAACGGCAGCAATGCCCATAACGTCAGCTTGACATTGACCATCAGCATGATCGCAATGATGATGGCCGAACGGGAAATCGTATTGATGGTATACATGAATGCGGGACCGAAATACTCGCGTACACGGACGACATCTTCGGTTGCACGCGTGTAGACATCGCCGGAACGGATGTTGTCGTAAAAGGATTTCGACAGCTTCTGCAGATGATCGAATATCTTGTTGCGCAGGTCGTACTCTATTTTTCTGGAGGTCACAATGAGCGTCTGCCTTGTGGCAAACAGCAACATCCCATAAAGGATGACAGCCCCGACAAGCAGGCCGGTGTTCTGCGCGAGAAACCAGCCGGCCTCAGATGAAAAAAGCGTTGAAGTGACACTATCGTACGGCTGGTCCAAGCCATCCGAAATGCGCTCGATCTCGTCCATCGTCATCCGGATGAAGATGGGAATCCAGATGAGGAAAAAGTTTGACAGGATCAGCAGAGCCGCCCCAAGCGCAAGGGTCCACTTGTACTTGAGGAAATATCTGTTGAGTTTTAGTAGTTCTTTCACAGTCCTGAATTATTTCAGGAGAATTTTTCCATCCAGTGATTGCCCAGCTGCAGGCCGGACAGATAGGCGGCTTCCATGGAACGGCCCTGAAAGTAATCTCCGACAAGTGCAATCGGGGCCAGTTCGTCCTCCGATTCCAGGAAAGGCATGTCCAGACTCTTTTTAGGCAGATGGTATCTCCAAAAATGCGATTGATGCCATTCGGGACGTGCCGCCCAGGAGCCAAGAATGTTGCCAAGTTCTTTCAGGATTTTCGATTCCATGCGGGCCGTATCTTCGGTTTCCGCCATTTCCTTTGCAAACTTGTCGGTCGTATGGACAACCAGATTCATATCTCCGGAAAAATCCCGTTTGCTGCCCTCGTTGCATATCCACGAGATAACCGGATGATCACAGAGTATGGCCTTCCATTCTGCGGGTATCCTCTCGCCGTATCCTGCCATCAGTGAGATGGTGGAGCTGTAGGAAATATCGTCGAGCACGGTAATCATTTTTCGCAGATCAAATTCATCCTGAGCCGTTGCTATCAGGCCGTACGCCTGAATGGCTGGTGTAGCGATGATAACAGCATCAGCTTCAAAAACGTTTATCGAGGTGGAGTTTATCATCCATGGACTTTTTTTGATCCTGGATCCGCCAATGTGGGTAATGCCCCCCACCTTCTCATCAAAATAGATATCCAGCCTGCGTCCAAGGAATTTACCGATGGAATTCATGCCATCCGGTGCCACGTACATCGGCTGCGGGTCACGTCCGGGCAACTCAGGGATGATCTGGCCGTCGGTGTAGCAGGATATGCGGTCGGCCCAACGGGCAATCAGTCCCTGTTCCTCGAGTTCACCAAGGAAGGTCTGAAATGCATCGGCAGTACCCGTCATATAAGGCGTGCCATGGTCGATGCGAAAGGTACCGTCACGGTCAATACGCCTGGTTGCCATGCGTCCGCCGTAACCTCTGCTTTTTTCAAAAACAATCACATCGTGTCCAGCCGCGGCGAGCACCCTTCCTGCAACAAGTCCGGACAATCCGGCACCAATGATTCCAATTTTCATCTGTTTAAATTTTTTTGATTCATATCGTCAGATAGAATGTCCATGACGATCATAATCATGCTTCTGTGAGACGGGTTGCCGTCATTGGCATTTCATCACTTCCTTTTTTTCTATTGAAGTAGTCGCTTTTTTCTTCCGACACAAAGATAAGCGGTCAAAATACATCCACCAAATGATTTAATCATAGCCGGATACCGGCTGTTGTGCAAGATAACCATTATTCAGACCGATTTCTGCCAGCGTCACATAAAGCCAGGCATTTATTGCAACTTTGTTGCAATTTTGGTATCATTTTTGATGATTCGAAATGAGCAATACCATCAATTTCTTCGTCAATGCGGACTTAAGGTAACATCCACCCGGTTGTTGGTCCTGGATGTGCTGATGTCCTCCAGTACAGCTTTGTCACATGGTGACATTCTTGGCAAAACCCGTGGCAGCCGCCTGGACAAGGTAACGCTTTACCGGACCCTGGACACGTTTATCAGGCATGGCATTGTACATAAAGTGGCTTCCGAAGACCGCAACTGGCTGTATGCCCTGCATCCGATAGACCGCAACAATAGCGTTGTGCGCGGTGATCATGCGCATTTTATTTGTGACCATTGCGAACGCATCTACTGCCTGCCGCTACAAACACGGAACAGCATGCCGGCCCCGGAATCAGAAGAAGGGTTCATTGTCCGGGCGCATGAATTCCGGTTGCACGGAATTTGTCCGCAATGCCATTGACGTATTGGTCCCTGATGAGAAAAACCACCCCCACATTCCCTGATAACTGACAGCGGCCTTTCCTGTGACCAATATTTTTGCAAAACTGAGCATTTTTCTATCATCGCTTTGTGTAGTGCATTGCCTTGCAACCCCTTTTGTGCTTCTGCTGCTTCCGGCGCTATCCACCCTGTTTTCTGAAACCATTGAACTATGGCTGGTCATGTCGGTGGTTCCACTGAGCATGGCGGGGTTTCTTCCAACCTGGTTCCGGCACAGGAACAACCGGCTGCTCGTGCTCTACCTGACCAGTATTGCCCTGATCCTGTTCAGTCAGTTTGTACTTCACGTCAGTCATGATCACGCGGAACACGGGATATCACTGATGAACTGGTTACGTATCGGGGTCACCTTCACCGGGGCTCTTCTGCTTGCGTGGGTTGTTTTCCAGAACAATCGTCATACGCACTACTGCACACATCCGCACCATCATCAAGATACGGCACGGCCGCTCCCGGAAACTCACCGCGAGTCCGATATGCAGTCCTGATGCAGCAAATGCCTGTTTTTTCAATTGAGGCGGACTATATGCATCAAAAATAACCGGAGGTGTGCTCCCCAAGATAATTTTTGGGAATTCCGGCCGTAAGAAGTAGGTTATATTTAGCTAAAAAAGACAATTCATCCCTGATCATGAACCCGAAAAAAACACAAAAAAGGCATGTCATTGCCAAACCATCCTGGACTCTCGTCCTCCCGGTGATTGTTTTTCTTATCGTTTTGCTGCCGGCGACCGACTTGCTGGCACAGCGCATCACGTACGAATACCTGAGAGCGCGCGACCGCCAGCCCACGGTCTTTTTTGAGCAGCTTGTTTTGCCTGACACTTCGGAAACAGGGATGAAGCTGGTTACTGCATTCCGTTTGGAGAACAATTTCCTTTCATTCCGCAGGATCCGGGATGAGCAATCGGGAGAACAGGTCCGGCGTTTTTTTGCCGAGCCCACGGTGCAGGTGAACATCCGGAAACGATTCTCCGAAGGGGCAACGGATGAGCAGCCCCCTGCTCCGATCACGCGAACCTGGAGTGAAACCGTTCATGCCGAAACTTATGAGCAAACCCAGTCCAGCACTTCGTTCCTTCAGAATATACTGGTAACGCATCTGGAGCCGGGCACCTATCACATTGAAAGCATGGCCAGGTCGGACAGTCGCACACGCCGCGCCCTGGTCCCCGGTTTCCGTATACCCGATACCACCGATACCGAAACCGCTTTTTTCTATTTCATCGATCATCAGTCCACTCCGGAGCCGCCATTTACCGCACCCCTCATGAATATGGGCAACAATGTTTATTTTGGCCGTGACCATCAGCTGCTGATCTGGTTTCCTTCCCTTCATGATGAGGCCGCCTACTCCCTGGAGATCCATAAAGTTCGGGTTTCCAGACAGGATACGACCGTACAGGAACAGATGATGGAGCATTCCCTTGATCCGGGGAAACTGCTGACAGGCTATGTACCGGATATTTTAATTTCGGAGGATCAGCCGCACCTGCGACTTCAGCCCGTTGAAAACAATCCGGGGGACATGGGTGCGTATTATTTGCTGTCGGTTCCTAACAGCACTTTCGAGAATGCGCACTACCGTGTCCGCGTTGTCAAATCGACCGACGGCGGGGAGCAGAAAGTGATTGCCCGGCGCACCTATCAGAGTTTCTGGCTGGATATGCCGGTCAGCTTGCTGAATCTGGACGTGGCAATAAACATGATGCGTCATATCATGGATGAGGATCAGCACAGGGCGATGCGACGCGGCAGCCGGGAGCAACGGGAAAGACGTTTCAGGGAGTTCTGGGCTGAAAGGGATCCGACTCCTGACAAGGAATACAACGAATTGATGGTGGAATACTTCCGCCGCATAGACCACGCCTTTGACAATTTCACCACTCCGCAGAATCCCGGATACGAATCCGATCAGGGCAAGATCTACATCAGGCATGGAGAGCCGGACCGCCGTGAACGGACATTCCCAACGAATCAGCCCGCCCGGGAGATCTGGCACTATGGCGACAGAAGGTTTGTTTTTGAAGCGACCACGGGTTTTGGTGATTACAGGCTAATGGACCGAAGATGAAACATATTTCCGGCAAGGGTTCGCAATGCGGAAAAAAACGCTCCCATCCGGTGCTGGCCGTTTCCATGGGCGACATGAACGGTATTGGTCCGGAGGTTATCCTGAAAATGCTTGCAGGGTTGACGGGTGGCCGTTCAGAACATCGCGCCGGCATCCTTCTTTTTGCATCCCGTGACGCCATGCTCCATTACTTTCAGCTTGCGAATCCCGGAGCCTCTCCACCCTACTGGCTATCCGGAGCGTCCCGGGAGGAGTGGCGATATTATGAGGAATCCTTCGCCTTTCCTTCATTCGAGGAAAAGCATGTGGCGCCCGGTCCGGGCGAAATCGTGCTGGTCCCAGCCCGGGAAGGCATGGAACGCGTTTCTCCGGGTACCATAACCGCCTGTTCCGGCAAGCTGTCGATGGACGCCGTCTCCGCCGGGATCGAGGCCTGCCTTATGGGAGAAGCGGATGCACTTGTGACGGCACCGATATCAAAAGAAGCCATTCATCTGGCTGGATATCGTGTCCCCGGCCACACGGAATATCTGGCCGAACGCACAGGGGCAAAAAAGATCGGCATGATGCTGGTCAACAAGGCAATGCGCATAGGCCTCGCAACTATCCATCTGCCACTTCGGGATGTTTCCGGGACCATCAGTGTCGGGCTGATCACAGAGCGGTTGCACCTTTACAATCAGGCGCTGAAGGGCGACTTCGGCATTACCGATCCGCGAATTGCGGTTTTGGGGCTCAATCCCCATGCGGGGGACGGCGGCGTCCTGGGCACCGAAGAGCAGGATGTTATCGAGCCGGCGCTTGAATTGGCGCGGGATGAGGGAATTGATGTTACCGGTCCATGGCCCGCTGACGGTTTTTTCGGCACCGGCGGACATAAAGAGGTGGATATGGTTCTTGCCATGTATCACGATCAGGGCCTGATTCCGCTGAAGCTGGCCGGTTTCGGAGGCGGGGTGAATGTCACTGCCGGACTTCCGATCATCAGGACATCCCCGGACCACGGTACGGCATTCCCGCTGGCCGGCAGAAACAGTGCTGATGGCGGCTCCATGCTAGCTGCATCCATGCTGGCCCTTGAGATGATCAAGCGCCGATCCACCACCAGCTGAGACCAGAGATGAAAGATCGCAAACGTGACAAGGCGGACGAGCGTGATCAGGGCGACCGGAACCCATCCACCATATACAAAAAACTCGCCCCGGTGTACGATCACATCATGAAAGAGGTCGATTACGAGGACTGGACCGACTACATTGATGCTGTGATCCGCTATCATCATCCATACGGAGATCGCATGCTGGAGCTGGCCTGCGGGACGGGCACCATGGCATTGGCCATGGAACAGCGCGATGATTACGATATCACTGCCACGGACGCATCTGCGGATATGATCCGTGTCGCCACTGAAAAAGGCCGGCACCGTAAAAGCAGCATCAACTGGCTTGTGCAGGATATGTGCCGGCTGGATATCGGGAGCCGGTTCGACATCATCTTCATGGTTTTCGACAGTCTGAACTATCTTCACCGGGAGGATGAGGTCCTCGCTTTGTTTGAATCGGTCGCTTCTCACCTTGATGATGACGGCATCTTCGTTTTTGACTTCACCACACCCAATTTTTCCCCGAAGATAGCTCCGCTGCTGGACGGAGAGCAGGGCAACTTGCGCAATTACCGCTATCGGAGAAACAGCCGCTACATCAAGGAGAAAGGGATTCACATCAACCATTTTTTCGTGGAAAAACGCGACCCTAAAACGGGTCGGACCATCGACCGGTTCGAGGAGGTTCATGAACAGCGGGTATGGACGCTTCAAGAAATAAAATCCATGGTTATACTCTCCAAATTGCGTATGTTGGCGGCCTATGAAGATTTTGATTTCAGTGAAGCAACCGACAACAGTGACCGTATAACCATGGTGCTGCGACATGGCTGAGCAACCCGTCATATCCTTTGATAATATTACCGTCCGTTTCGATGATCGCATCATTTTCCAGAATCTGGACTTTACACTCGACAGCGGCGAATTTGTCTACCTGATCGGAGCCACGGGATCCGGCAAGAGTTCGTTTTTGAAGCTGATCTACCGTGATCTGCTGCCCATTGAGGGCTCCGTGCACGTTGCCGGGATGGATGTCACCCGGCTGAAAGAACGCAACGTTCCGGAGTTGAGACGCAGCCTGGGCATCGTGTTCCAGGATTTTCAGTTGCTGCCGGACAGAAGCGTGTACGACAACGTAGCATTTGCACTTGAAGTCACCGGCAAAAAACGGAGCTTCATCAAGCAGCGGGTTCTGGAAGTGCTCTCCATGGTCGGCTTGAGCCACCGGCGTTTCGATATGCCTGATGATCTTTCCGGCGGCGAACAGCAGCGGGTGGTCATTGCCCGGGCGCTGGCTAACGAGCCCCGGCTCATGCTTGCCGATGAACCTACCGGGAACCTGGACCCCGAAGCGGCTCACGCCATCATGGATATTTTCCGTCATATCAACAATCGCGGGATGGCCGTGTTAATGGTCACTCACAATTACGATATGGTCAAACGTTATCCCTATCGGACCGTCAAAATCCAGGAGGAGACCGTT
>SKNL01000231.1 GCA_007120555.1 Balneolales bacterium | reverse complement strand
AGTGAAAGCGGTGGTAATATGGAGGGGAGCCGGCGGGCGATCATCGTCTTGCCGGATCCCGGCGGACCGACCATGAGGATGTTGTGTCCTCCCGCGGCAGCCACCTCCATTGCCCGTTTCACATTTTCCTGGCCCCGTACATCGCTGTAGTCCAACAAGGACTCAGATTGCTCTTTCCGGAACAGCTCCTCAACATCCACGCGGACCGCATCCGCTTTTTTGATCCCGTTCAACCAGCCGGTGACTTCGCTCAGATGGGAAAAACCGTAGACATCGATCCCGGAAACCACGGCCGCCTCCCGGGCATTGGCAGCCGGGACAATCACCTGTTCCAGGTTCCGCTTGCGTGCTTCCACGGTTACCGGCAGCACTCCCTTTACCGGTCGCAAGGCGCCATCCAAGGCCAGCTCTCCCAAAATCAGTGTCTTTTTCAGCTTGTCCGACCGGATCTGCCCCGACATGGCCAGCAGTCCCACCGCAATTGGAAGGTCAAACGAACTGCCTTCTTTTGGAAGATTCGCCGGAGCCAGGTTGACCGTAATCCTGCCGCGCGGCATTTCAAAACCGCTGTTTCTCACCGCTGCTTCTATGCGGTCCCGCGATTCGCTGATGGCGCGGTCCGGCAAACCCACCAGGTAGTATTGCGGCAAACCATTGACGGCATTGGTTTCAACATCAATAAGATGTGCATCCACCCCAAACGTAGATGCACAATAGGCTTGTGCAAGCATGTATGATTTCCTCCTTTGTTTTTGATATCAGAGTACAAAGAAGGGGAAAACTTACATCACTGAGCCGGCTTGTGCGCTTGAAACCCCATCTGTGCGCAGGGGACTCTTTTGTCTGCGGGAATCCCCACTTGTGCGCCGGACAACTCACTTTTTGCGCAGAGCAACTATCCGAATCCCTCCGCAGAAACAGTTCCCATCAGGGTTTGGAACCATTTCCGCGAATTATCGTACACAAAGGAGCAAACAACAGAAACATTCAGCTTCCAGCTGATCCGGAAGCTGAAACCACTCACAGGAACGGCACCATGGCACACGATGTGTTTGAAGAATTCCAGGCTTCCGGCAAGGAACTGATCGACAAGGCACGTGATATCCTTGAAGAGGGCAATGTCCGCAGGATGATCATAAAAAACAGCCGTGACGAAACACTTCTTGAGGTACCTCTCAGTCTGGGCGTTATTGGTGTGGGCGGAGCTTTTGCGCTTGCCCCGATCATTTCCAGTATTGCCGCCTTCGCCTTTTTTGTAAACGACGCGCGCATACTTGTAGAGCGGTACCCGAACGGGGAGTCCGGGCTGAAGTACCAGCGAGGCAAAAAGCGGAATCCGCTCGAGAACGAACTCCGCGATGAGGAGGACGATTCACGGAAAGATTCCGGCAGATACCATTCCGGAAGCAAAAGAAAAGGGCGCGCTGCGGGCCCCGGAAAAAAACACAAGCGGGACAGCCGTCATGATCCCTATGAGATTGACGCCCGTTTCGAAGTGATCCGATAAACGCAATCCTCCGGGAAACATGATTTTAATCCGGCAATCGCAATCCTCCGGTTACCGCGATCAGCCCTCTTCCTGGTCTGCCAGCCAGCGTTCGGCATCAATGGCAGCCATGCAACCGGTCCCGGCTGCCGTGACCGCCTGGCGATAGTCCTTGTCCTGAGCATCTCCGCAGGCGAAAATCCCCGGCATATTGGTATGCGTGCTTTTGGGCCTGGTCTGGATATATCCCGTTGGATCCATATCCAGCACCCCCTTGAACAAATCGGTATTTGGTTTGTGGCCGATGGCAAGAAATACACCGGTCACATCATCCATCGTGGTGATCTCACCTGTCTTGACATTTTTTACCATCACGCCTTCCACCACTTTCTCACCCAGCACCTCTTCCAGTACCGTATTCCACAACACTTCCACCTTGGGATTGGCCAGTGTCCGTTTCTGCATGATCTTGGATGCCCGCAGTTCTTCCCTGCGATGCAACAGTGTCACTTTGCTGGCGAATTTGGTAAGGAACTGCGCTTCTTCCATGGCCGTATCGCCTCCGCCGATAATGACCACATGCTGTTCGCGGAAAAAGGCCCCGTCGCATGTGGCGCATGCCGATACACCGTGACCGCGCAGTCGCTGCTCGCTCTCAATTCCAAGCCATTTGGCAGAGGCACCGGTGGATACGATCAGCGCCCGGGCAAAAACCTCCGTCTTTTCATCTATGGTGACCTTGAAGGGACGCTTTTCGAAATCAACATCTGTGACCGTGCCCCAGCGGCAGTCGGCACCGAAACGCGTTGCCTGATTTCGGAAATCATCCATCATTTTGGGTCCCAATACGCCCTCAGGATAACCCGGATAGTTTTCCACATCCGTGGTCGTGGTAAGCTGTCCGCCCGGCTCGGGCCCCTCCAGCACCAGAGGTTTCAGGTCCGCCCGCGCGGCATAAAGCGCCGCCGTGAGTCCGGCCGGACCGCTTCCGATGATCACAACATCCAGTGTTTT
>SKNL01000262.1 GCA_007120555.1 Balneolales bacterium | reverse complement strand
TCTGGATACTCCTGGGACGGTCTGCCTATGTCGAAAAGCACAGCGGACACGAACTCGGGCCGCTTTCCCTTCTCTCTTTCAAGGAGCAGATCATCAGCATCTGGGTGGGCTTTTTCCTGGGGCTAATCGGTTACAACCTGGCGGGAAACTTTTCCATCGGAGGAATCACGGGCATGGCCATCTGGCTTATGGCAACGCCCCTTATCCTCAGCAACCTGCTGCCGGGTATCATCAATCGCCTGATGGCAAAACTGATGAAGCGGGAGGTGAACATAACGCCCCTCGACTGGCACATGATCCGGCGGGTGGTCCCCTACAGCATGCTGAACTGGGGCATATGGGCGGCCGGATTCTATTTCCTGGTCCAGGCGCTGGTCCCCCATGATGTGCCGCTGCTGACAGGGCTCTGTTTCCCTCTGGCGGCGAATATCGGAATCCTGGCGTTTTTTGCACCCGGCGGCATCGGCATCCGTGAAACCATGATCGTCATTTACCTTAACCAGCTCGGCATAAGCGTCGGAGAAGCGACCACCATCGCCCTGGCCTCCCGGCTCTGGTTCCTCTCTGGCGAAGCGTTCCTGTTCGTCGTCGGTAACGCGGCGCATGTGCTGCGCTCCTGCTGGAGGCCGATCATTGATTGATTCTTGCGGGAGCAACCCCGGCCGAAATAACTCCCTGTCCCGATGAGCGGCATCTACCTTCATATTCCTTTTTGCAAACAGGCCTGTTCCTATTGCGATTTCTATTTTGTAACACGGGACGGGCTTATTCCGGAGTTTGTGGATGCGCTTGTGCAGGAGATCACGGCCGTGCCGGCTGGCGACGGTTCCCCTTTTCCGGGGGATCCGGTCCGTACGCTCTACCTCGGCGGCGGCACACCCTCCCGGCTCCCGCTTTCACAGTTTGAACGCATTTTCGATGCCCTGAACCGGCATTTTGACATCTCCGGCCTTACCGAATGCACGGTGGAGGTGAATCCCGAAGATGTCACGACGGAGTGGCTTTCCGGAGTTCGGGAATCAGGTGTCACCCGGTTGAGCATGGGCATCCAGTCATTCCAGCCGGAGCTTCTGGAATTCATGCACCGCGCCCACTCGGCACCCGTGGCGCACCGGGCCCTGGAAAATGTCGCGCGTGCCGGCTATACCAGCTTCAGTGTGGATCTGATTTACGGTTGTCCGGGTCAAACCGATGCACAGCTGCTGGATGACCTGGATCGGCTGCTCGCTTATGATCCACCGCACCTGTCCGCCTACTCCCTCACCATTGAGCCGCGCACCCGTCTCGGAAAACAGGCGGAACTGGGCCGGTTGAAACCGGCTGATGATGAGACGGTTGTCCGGCAGTCCCGGCTGATACGTGACGTGCTGAGCGCAAACGGTATCCACCAGTACGAAATAAGCAATTATGCACGGCCCGGACACGAGGCAGAGCACAATTCGGCGTACTGGTCTCACGAAAACTACCTGGGACTGGGTCCGGCCGCCCATTCTTTTTACTGGCCGGGAGCGGGACTTGAAGCGGTGCCGCGAACGGGCATGAAAGGGGAGCAGCAACCGGGAATGGAAGGGGTGCCGCAACCGGGACTGAAAAAGGAGCAGAAAGTTGAGTCGCAGGCTTTGCGCTGGTACCAACCGGCCGATATCCACGCTTATGGACGCCTGGCGCGGTCGGACAGTTATCGGACATGGCTGGATCGTGTCCTGAGCGGGGCGCAAGGATACCGATCCGGTGAAACATCGGCAACGCCCTCCGGCTGTCCGGCCTCCCCGGAAGCAAAAATCCCGGCGGACTCCGGGCTTCCAGCGAGCTCCGGGTTCTCAACGGGTTCCGGGTTTCCAGCGGCATTCACGGCTCCCCCCGATGGCCTCGAAACCGAACAACTATCCCTACAATCCCTTGTTGGCGAACGCGTTATGACCGGACTCCGGACCAGGGGCGGCGTAAATCCCGATGAACTTGCATCCCGGTACGGTCATCCATTGACGCCATCACAACGCCGTCACATTGCTGAATTCAGGAAGCGGGGGCTGATGGAACCGGAAGATCCTCTCCGCCTCACGGACGCAGGATACGATCTTGCCGATGCCATCATCCTGCGGTTGCTTGACTGACGGCCTTCCAGGAAGAATTCGTTCCCAATGTTTTGGTTTTCAATGCTTTGAAAGGCAGAAAGTTACACTTGAATTCCCAGTCGGGTTATATCTATATTGGGCTCAACGGCTTCTATACGGGCCTCAGGTCTACTTCGCATGTTGGAACCCGTGCACCTTGGCACCTGCAACTCGTATCGCACCAGAGGGTTCGTGCGGTACTTTAATCTGTTTCACCGTTTGCAATTGGATCAATCCTTTTTATTTTTATGTTCTTGTTATTTATAAACATTCCATCAAACGAATAAAAAAAGGTGAGTCTTATGAAAAGAATAAAGCAAAATGCACTAATGCTTGCGGCGCTGCTTCTTCTGGTATGGGGATCGGCAGCGCATGCCCAGAACAATCCGGGCGATATTGCACTCGGC
>SKNL01000166.1 GCA_007120555.1 Balneolales bacterium | reverse complement strand
CTTTCAAAGGATCCCGTTTTCAACAGGCACAGTGTGAACCCTTACCTGGATGTGGAAACAATCTGGTACTTTGACGAGCAGACGCTTTACAGGAAGCTGAAATCGCAGGTGGGCAACCGGCGGACGGAGGCGGCCAGTCACTGGATGGAATTTATCAATGCCGAGCTGAAGCGGGTTCTGACGGATGAGAACCTCATCACGCGCTGGCATATGGAAATTGAAGGTGACATCAACGGCCGTTATGTAACGGACATGAGCCTTATCTCCTATCTGCAGTATGACCTTGATTCATTCCAGTCCCTGAACGACATACATGCACATCTTGAAAAGAACATCCAGCTGATTCTGCAGCGTACGGATGTCATAATGAAGATCGCCTCCCGGACAATGGAGAAAGCAGCCTGAGGCCGGCAGGTCATGCACTGATTCATCAGGTCATGCAGTAGTCCAAAATGCCGTTTACCGGCTTATATCACAGCGGCGCAGGATTTCTCCTGCCGCCATGATATATACGTTCTGAGAGGGCGATATCCGGGCCAGGCCGGATGGCACTACTTCTTCTTATGCCTGTTTTTCCGCAGTCTCTTCTTTCTTTTATGCTTGGCAATTTTTGCGCGCTTGCGTTTTTTTCCGCTGGGCATACGTTCTGATTTTAATGGTTCTTATTGGTGATAAAGTTCGTGATGATGCCGATTGAGGTATCTCTGTACAACAGCTTCCCATTCCGGGTCATCGGAGAGCATCAGCGAGCGTTCAAAAAACGGAATGCTTTCGCTGATATTTCCCAATTGATGCATCAGGACACCCATGTTGAAACTGGCACGTAGATGATCGGGATCAACCCTGAGCGCCTGTTCCAGCATGGCGTATGACGTTTCCGGCTGCAAAAGGCTCATGTACACCACGGCAAGATCCGTCAACACATCCGGATCATCCGGCTTGAGCTTAAGAGCACTAATATACATCTCTTCCGCCTTTTTTGCTTCCTCTTTTATTCGCTCTTCCACATTTTTCTGCTGGGCCGCGGCCATATGGAGTTCTGCGGCATGGAGGTAATCAGCGTGGGAAGCTGTCAGAAGGGCGCGCCGGGTACCCCAGCGGGCGGCATCCCGGTAGTGACCGGCACTGGAATAAATCCGGATCAGTTCGCCGTAGTACGGTAAACGTGCCCGTTGCAGTGCAAGGGTATCCAGGACAGAAGCGACGTAGGCAATGCGCTTTCTTTCTTCAGGTTGCAGAGACACCGGTGCTGCAGTCCTGCCCGAAGGAAGACCGGTGTCCGTCAGGTCAGGGGCGGAATGTTGCGGCGATCTGTCAGGTCCGGCAGGCTCCTTGTTATCCAAATAGATTACGAGAACCAGAGCCGAGATGGTCAACAGGCTGACAGCAGCCAGGAAGCCTCGGTTGAACATACAAGGTTAGATACGGGTAAAAAAAAAGATATCCGGAAGCCAAAACCGATGGATCCGGATATCTTGATAAAGATACGAAAAAAAACATTGTCGTGTATCCTGGCGGATACGCCGCGGGACGGTCAGGAATTCAGGGAACCATTGACGGCATGTTTGAAATCCCTGGAAACTTTAAGTACTGGAACAAACTGTTCGGGGACAGTAACTTCCTCGTTCGTTTTAGGATTGCGCGCAATGCGTCTGGCCCGTTTTACCACTTTGAAGCTTCCGAAGCCCCGGAGTTCAATATTCTCGCCCTTTTTCATCGATTCTATCACGGTCTGCAGGAATCCGTTGACGACGGCTTCCGTTTCGATTTTTGTTATTCCGGTATTGGCCGAGATTATTTCTACGATGTCTGCCTTGGTCATTTTTTCTGGATTTGGGTGGAAAAGATTACTGCTCATGTTGTTACTGAAACTGCTAATTATGAATACTCCAAACAAAAAAAAGGGCTGAAGGTTCCCGTCATTTGTAAAAAACTTAAAAAAGTTTGAGCAGCGACCCCATTCTTTTTTCATGTGAGGCAAAAAAACACTATCATTTTTCGTGGCATGCGCCCTGCAGCAATGCCGTAGCAAGGAGGAGTATACGAGGGCTCGAATCATCCCCGCAATCAACTACATTCCAATAAAACAGTGCATTATGGAATTATTCGAGAAGATTATCTACACGCTGGAGGATCTGGTCTGGAACACGCCTGAAATCATGCCCGTTATGGTCATTGCGTTGCTGAGTTTCGGGCTTTTCATCACACTGCGTCTTGGTTTCATTCAAATTCGCAAATTCGGGCACGGACTGAAGGTGCTCTCCGGCCGCTATGCCGATGCCAACATCCTGGGGGATGTCAGCCATTTCCAGGCGCTGAGCACCGTACTGTCGGCGACGGTGGGCATCGGGAACATTGCCGGGGTGGCCCTTGCCATTCACTTCGGTGGGCCCGGGGCGCTCTTCTGGATGTGGGTGACGGCTGTATTTGGTATGGCTGTCAAGTATTCCGAGTGTACCCTGAGCACCATTTACCGCAGGACCAACGATGACGGGTCGGTTTCCGGCGGACCGATGTACTACATCGAACG
>SKNL01000128.1 GCA_007120555.1 Balneolales bacterium | reverse complement strand
AGCCGGATCCCGGACCGGCAGCCGGGCTTGTCCCGCGGTATGGAATCCGGCCGGTTCCACTTGGGAAAGCCATGCGCCTTCAGCGGATGACCGTACGGAAAGCCATGGACCTGACAGAAAGAAGCTTTGAAAAATCGACCTGATTCGATGCAGGCAATTGACATTGACCAGAAATATTCGGTTCTTCACTGGAATAATGATCAGCCATAATTCATATCACCTAAGGACCAGCAACCGCCGTCGCCGTTTTCGCCGTCGTTTCATCGCCGGTACGTGTGAAGATTGTGTCTGATAAAACAGAATTTGTTTGAATTTTAAAAGGCAGGATCTTCGCGGGTTCTGCTTTTTTTTTGCCTATTTTTACACATATCCATTTTCATGAACCATAAGCTGCAGCCGCTTCTTTTCTTCCGGGATTGTCCGGGTGGGAACAGAACGGCAAAACGGGTGAGAATATGAGTAATCCGATAGTACTGGCCTACAGCGGTGGGCTCGATACAAGTTTTTGCATCCCCTATCTGAAAGAAAAATACAAGGCGGATGTGCATGCCGTTATCGTTGATTGTGTGGGGCTGACCCGGACGGAAAAGGAGGCCATACGTGACCGTGCCCTGAAACTCGGCGCGGCTGAGTTTGCCTGTGTGGATGGCTTCCCGCCCCTTTTTGACCGGATCCTTTCCTACCTGATAAAGGGCAATGTACTTCGTGACCGTACCTATCCCATGTGTGTCGGTGCCGAACGCTATATCCAGGCCGAAATGATCATGGAATATGCCCGGGAGCAGGGGACCAACCGCATTGCCCATGGCTCCACCGGAGCCGGCAACGATCAGGTCCGGTTTGACGTGGCCTTGCTCAACGGAATCCAAAACGCTGAAATAATCGCGCCGATACGCGATGAAGGGCTCACGCGGGAGTTCACTACGGCCTATCTGAAGGAGCGTGGTTTTGATGTTCCGAAAAAAACCACCGAATATTCGATCAATGATGGCATCTGGGGAACCAGTGTCGGTGGAACCGAGACCCTTGTGAGCGATCAGGCCCTGCCGTTTGAAGCGTTCCCCAACCTCAAGCCACCGCATCTGCTTGATGATGAACCGGAAGAGATCACGCTCGATTTTGCAAACGGACTGCCGGTTGCCATCAACGGGCACCAGATGGATCCGGCCTCCCTGCTGTCGGTCCTGCGGGAATTTGGCCGTTACCACGGAATCGGAATGGGCATGCACCTGGGGGATACCATCCTTGGTATCAAGGGGCGCATCGGTTTTGAAGCACCCGTGGCGCATATCATCTACCTGGCCCATCGTGAACTCGAAAAACTGGTCCTGAGCCAGGATCAGCGGCAGATTAAAGACCATCTGGGCGATCAGTACGGCGCCATGCTGCACGAAGCGAAATACTATGACCCGGTGATGCGCGATATTGAGGTATTTTTCAACTCCACCCAGGCAAGGGTCACCGGCGATGTCACCATCTATGCCTGCCGCGGCAGTATTTTCCCGCTGAAAGCATCCTCCCCATACAGCATCATGAACAGCGATCTTGCCAAATATGGCGAGGAATCAAGTGGATGGGACGGCAACGAAGCCCGCGCATTTTCCAAATTGTACAGCATTCGCACGCAACTCTACAAAAAGACACGGTAATACTCGCTTACGTATTGTAATCTATATGGGACTCACAGAAATAAAAGCGGATATCATTGCTTCCAGCTCGGCCTCCGTAAAGCTGGAACAGATGATGAAGGTTGCTCCAAACATTGTAGCCGAAGAAGGTTATCTCATTGCAGTAAAGACGCTTGATGTAAAAGATCGCTATAACCAGATTGAGACCAGTGAAGGGGTGATCATCCCCTATGGAAAAGATCAGATCGTTATCGGTGCGCTGGGAGAGCGGCAGGCGCTGCGGGGTTACAGCGGCATCATCCCGCGGTCTGTCAAAAAAGGCGATATCCTTCACATTTTGAACATGGGGGGTATTATCGGGAGTTGCCAGTCGCCGCATCCCGATCACGGTCCGGCCATGCGGGTGGAAGTGCTCGGCGCTGTGATGATCGTGGATGGCAACGAGGATCCGGGCATCTTCAAGCACGCCTGCATCCAGGATTATGCCATCGACTGGGCCTACAATCTCACGGAAAGCGCGCCGCTGATTGCCGTGACCGGGACCTGTATGAATGTCGGCAAGACCATGGCGGCAACGATGATCGTCCGCCAGCTCACCGCACAAGGATACAAAGTGGCCGCCGCCAAGCTGACAGGCGCCTCGCTCATGCGCGATACGAGGGAAATGAAGGAGAACGGCGCTATTGCCTCGGCGCATTTCGGCATGGCCGGACTCGTATCCACCACGGGAAAGAACATCCTCCCGATGGCCAAGGGCCTGATAAAATACCTGAATGGGTTCAACCCGGATGCCATTGTGCTGGAATTCGGGGACGGGATCATCGGTGCGTACGGAGTGGACAGTCTGCTCATGGACAAGGAGCTCATGCAGTTCACGCGCACGCATGTGGTTGCGGCGCAGGATTT
>SKNL01000096.1 GCA_007120555.1 Balneolales bacterium | reverse complement strand
GGAACAAAATACATTTTGTATTCCGTCTCGTTTATATTTGATATGGTGTTAACCATTATATTATTCCCCATGATCAATGATTATCCTTCCGTTCCTGCCACCGAAACCATCGCTCACGGTAGCCGTTTCCCCGGGGAACGCAAGCCACTCAAGGCTGCCATTGTCCCGCACCCCAATTTTATACTGATATACCCCTGACGGCAGTTCCAGTTCGGCCCGGTACCGGTTCCTTCCTCTTTTCTGCAAGGGAACCCCGGGCAGCTCCCAATCATTGAAATCACCCGTGATATAGAGCCGCTCGTCGCCTCTGTAGCGTACGTTCACGACCTTGCCGCTGTTCTCACGCTCAATCCACTCCAGTGAGCCTATTTCTCCCTCGCGGATCCTTTTTGGCGAAAAAGACACTTGGAGACCGGCTGAAACCTGGAAATCGGTCAGGATATCGTCATCCTCGCTGCTGAACCAAAGCAGACCGGTGGCCGTCCCCGTAACCGACACGTTGTCCCGCATCGGATAGGAGACGGAGAAGGTCGTCCGGTGGAAACGGTCTTCCAGGGTTACCAGGCTTCCGTCCTCGGCGAGGGCAATACTGCCCTGAAGCGGGGCGCCGCCGTTTTCAGGACTCATCAGGAATTCCTGGGAGTACTGTTCCAGACCCGTCCGGAGCGTGACCGCCATCCGGTTCTGCATGAAACGTGTTGCCGAGATACTGCTTGCAAATCCATCTCCGGGACTGGTGATATGTCCCAGCCCGCTGAAAAACTGTGTCCGGAGCCGCCACCGGTATCCCGGCCAGTATTCGGCACCCAGGCGGTAGGAGTCGTTCCGGCTTCTGACTGCATCCTCCCCTTCCTCGAAACCGGCGACCGATTGCCAGGCGGTTCCAACATGGGCTTCCAGTTTGCCGAACGGCGAAAAGGCCCACTCGGCGCCAGTCTGTACCCATTGGATGTTGTTGAACCGCGCGCCGGAAAAGAAATTGACGCCGCCGGAGACGCGCGCCGACAGCGAAGAGGTGAGCCGGCGTCGGTACATCGAGGTCAGATAGGCGCCGCTCCAGCCGTCCCGCTCGTCAAAAAGACGCAGAAAATAGCCGGTTCCGCTGACCGATACACTGTTTTTTCCGTCGGCCCACCGCAGCTGGACAACCGGTGAGATAGAGCTGAACGGGGAAACAAGGCTGCGGTCCCACTCCGGCACATACGGGTTCAGGTAGATGTTGGAGACATACCCCGTCTCGGCCGACAGGAAGATATCGGTCGCGATACGCTGTGAAAGCGCGCTGTTTCCTATGGTCATGAGGGTTGTCATGATAATGATAATGCCGGTAAGCAGGTATCGCATCAGAGGTTTATGACTGCATTTCTGTTTCCGAATCCGTCATCGATGTATCTGCCGGCCAGCGGATCGGTTGCCCAACGCTCGCCGTCTTTCAGGAACATGTAGCGGTGCTGTCCCCGTTCGAGGGGGATGATGCCCGTCCATGCCACATCGCCGTTGATGTTCTGCCGCGTGAGCGTGATGGGTTCCCAGTCGCTGAAGTCGCCGGCCACAGCCACCGACTCGGCGTCGCGATCCACGTAAACAAAACGCATCAGCACACGGTCCTGCCGCTCTTCGACAATCTGGCGGACCGGCATCGGGACCGGCTCCGCTTCATCCTGAAGGGACATGAACATCACGGGGGTAAGCACAAAAAGGATCAAAAGGGCGGCGGCGATTCCGGCGGACCATACCGGCCGGAGCATAATGGGCCGGGGTTGCCAGAGGCGCCGGCCGATGCTGCGTATGTTTGCGGTTTCTTTTTCTTCCCTGGTGGATGCGGACCGTGCCGTTTCCTTGCGGTCAATGGCCTGCATGACGCTGTCTGCAAATCCGGCGGGCAGCGCACGTTCCGGTTTGACTGACGCCGGGGCTTCCGACGCCAGATCCTGGCGGAGGCTGAGATCGAACTTCAGAAGATCCCGCAGTTCCGGATCGTCGGCAATGGCATGCAATGCCCGCCGCTCTTCTTCACCGGAAAGCTCACCGTCCAGATACCGTTGCAGCCAATCTTCGTTTTTGAGACTCATGACACATCCTCAAGGTAGTTTTTCAATTGCTTGCGCGCGCGGTGCACCCTTACTTTCAGGGCGCTAACCGGCACGTTCAGTTCCTCCGAGATATCCTCGTAGGACAAGCCGTCGCGATATTTCATGAGCAACGGCACCGCGTAATCATCGCCAATCCGGCTCAGGGCTTTCCAAAGGGCTTCCGATCGGTCGTCGGCCTCCATGGCGGAATCCGGAGCCGGGTTTCCGTCCTTCATTCCCTCGTGGTATTCCCCGGGGAGTTCGGAAAAGAACGCATTGTGGTAATTCCGGCGCCGCTTCTGATCCAGACAATGGTTATGGGCCAGGCGATAGAGCCAGGAAGAGAATTCGGATTTGCCCCGGAACGAGTCCATCCGTTCATACGTCTTCAGGAATATTTCGTGTGCCCTTTCATTCATTGCTTCATCATCGGTTTCATATCGGCGTACCACATGGAACACCAG
>SKNL01000062.1 GCA_007120555.1 Balneolales bacterium | reverse complement strand
GATCATAACCAGACCGGGGAAGAGCACGGCGGCGATCCGGCAGCCGCCAAGGCCCGCCATGGCAACGGAAAAGTGGGAGAAATCCTGGTCCGGGGACCGAATATCATGAAAGGGTATTATAATGATCCGGATCTGACCGCGCAGACCATCGGCAGCGACGGCTGGCTGCGGACCGGCGACCTCGGCGAATTCGACAAGGACGGCTATCTCTACATTCGCGGACGGCTCAAGAACATGATCCTGGGTCCGAGCGGCGAAAACATCTACCCCGAAAGCATCGAGTCGATGCTGCAACGCTCCGAATATGTGCTGGAATCACTGGTCTACAAGCAGGATAACCGGCTGGTGGCCAGAGTGTACCTGAACTACGAGAAACTCGACGAGGAATTCTCGGCCAAGGGACTTTCCCAGACCGAAATCCGTGAATTCATAAAGCATCTGCTGGTCACGCTGCGCGACGAGACCAATGCCAGCGTCGCCTCCTTTGCACGTCTCAGCGAGGTGATCGAGCAGGCCGAACCCTTCGAGAAAACGCCGACACAGAAGATTAAGCGCTACCTCTATGTGAGCGACAACTAGCATCCAACCCTTCCGGGTGGATGCGTTTAGTGTTCCTCCGGTCGGATGCGTTTAGTGTTCCTCCATGCTGACAGGGGTCGGGTCCTTGCTCACCGTGTACCGCTTGATCTTCTTCGTGGTGGTTTTCTCAAACTCGTGCTCGCGGACAATCACATTCTGGATCCGCTTGAACGACGGGACCTGCTTGTTCGCCTTGTCAACTTCCTTCTGGATAACTTCCCGGATCCATTCATCGGTGATCTCTCTCTTTTTGGACTCGGCCCGTGCAATCAGCGCTTCCCCGTCCACAACGACCTGGACGGCGATCTTTTCGGTGTACCCGCCATCCGCCTCTCCGTACACCATGGATTCCTGGATGTAGGGACTGCGGTTGAGTATATCCTCCAGCTCTTCCGGGTAGACGTTTTTCCCGTTGGCGGCAATGATCACGTTCTTCTTCCGGCCGCTGATGTGCAGGAAACCGTCATCGTCGATGTATCCCAGGTCGCCGGTACGGTACCAGCCGTCCTCGGTGAACGTCTCCCGGGTGGCCTGTTGGTTTTTGTAGTAGCCCAGCATGACGTTGTCGCCTTTTGTGATGACTTCACCGACGCCATCGGAACCGGGATCCATGATTTTGATCTGCACACCGGGCAGCGGGAGGCCGGCCGCCTCATCCTTGAAGGCCACGATGCGGTTCAGGGCCAGGATGGGTGCGGTCTCTGTGAGGCCGTATCCCTGCACGAACATGAAACCGAAGCTTCGGAGTCCGGCCGCGATTTCAGGATCGGGCGCCGCTCCGCCGGCAATAAAAAGCCGTATATGTCCGCCGAATTTCCTGTGCAGCGTCCCGAACAGTTTTTTCTCGGGGTTCTTCATGCCCAGCGCCTTCAGGGTTTTCGCCAGCCCGATCATCGGCGGGACCAGCATCCGCGTGACCGCCTTGTCGCGGATACCCTTTTTGATGTTGCGGAACATTTTTTCGAACAGGAGGGGTACACCCAGGAGAATCGTGGCTTTACTGCGCTGCAGGTCATCCGGGATGGTTTTCAGTGACCGGGAATAGTAGATCGAGCAACCCTTGTAGAGCGGACAAAGGAACCCGCAGGTACATTCGTACGTGTGATGTATCGGCAACACGGACAGGAAACGGTCCTCCGGGTAGAGCCGGATCATCTGTACCATGCCCATCAGGTTGGTGACGATGTTCTTCTGTGAGAGCATCACCCCCTTGGCGCGTCCCAGCGACCCTGAAGTGAACACGATGATGCCCATTTTCTCCGGATCTATTTCCGGCATCGGACGGATTTTGGATGCGTCCACCCCATCCATCATTTCCGTCATCGAATGGAAGTCGCCCTCCCGTTTTTCAAGGTCCATGTGGATGTAGTGCTTCACCTTCTTGAGGGAGTTGTGTGCAGTCTCGAAGTGCGGACTGACGGCTCCCGAGAAGATGATCGCATTGGCATCGGACTCATGGATGACATTGAGGACCTCCGTTTTGCTGAGATTGCGGTCCACCGGGACAACAACATGGTTATAGCAGACGGCAGTGAGGTAGGCAATGCACCATTGCACACGGTTTTCGCCGATCACGGCGATGTGCGAACGCTCTTTGAGTCCGAGCTTGTGCAGCGCGCTTCCGAAAATCCGGACCTTCTCGAGGAGCTGTGCGTATGTGACTTCCGGGATCGGGGTTTTGTTAAGATCAATGAGGGCCTTTCTGTTGCCGAATTGCTCCGCCGATTGTTTGAGCATGTCCTGCACGGAAACGATGGTCCTCGTCTCGAAGAGAGGATAGTCAGTATTCATAAGAAATACCTGCGCTTGAGAGGAGAAAAATTATTTACGGCGGTTACCTGTTCCGCCATCTGCAATCTAATGTTTCGCCGGCATTTTCTAAAATGTAATTGTACTGGCGGGAAATGAGCTAACAAGCGATTCGCGTTGACCGGAAAGCGGGAGGGAGCGGACGCAGGCG
>SKNL01000246.1 GCA_007120555.1 Balneolales bacterium | reverse complement strand
TCGGTGGTCATGCCGAACTGGCTGCGGGAGTAGGATTTGCCGATGACGTATTCGTTGTCCTTGATCATCAGGTTGCTGACGTAGGTATACGGGTTGGATGCGTCCCTTATCCCGAAATAGTCGCCGTTGATGGCCCCGATGACCTGATGGTCTTCGCTATGGTAGCTGCGGGCCATGTTCTGCGTGTTGGTGAACGCCGTCCCCAGGGTGTTGTTGGACAGGGTATTGCGGATGCTGACATTAGGCCGGGCGATGTTGATCTCCAGGGCCGATATGCGGATGGGGGTGAAAATGGACTCGTCCACGATCCGGATAAAAAAGAATCCGTCCGCCACCTGCGTGCGTGTGGTGTCGGCGGCATGGGATGGCTGCGCCTGGATGGCAACCAACACTGCCAGGACTATGAAAAAAGCGTAAAGAGAGCGTAATGAAGCCGGTATCGTTCGTTTCATCTGTTTATGATTTTTCGATTCATATGGTCAGAATGATCTCACATGACAGGATGTAATCATGCTCCTGTGTGTCAGCCGGAGGCTGTCATGTTCGATTCATAACAATATCACTGGTGAATGGGTCCCTGAAATAAAAAAAGAGTGGTGGATGTCGATTATCCCTGTAATGATATCACTATAATAATGCAAATATGTGAGGATGTCATCCGATATCCTCAAAAAGCGGAGAACTGAGATAGCGGTCGCCAATGTCGCAGGTAATGCAGACGATCAGCCCGCTGTCCAGTTCGCGGGCCAGCCTGACGGCCGCGGCCAGGCCGCCTCCGCTGCTCATGCCGGCGAATATCGCCTCCTCGCGGGCCATGCGTCGGGTCATCTCGATCGCCTCCTGCTCGCTGACATCGATGGTACGGTCGACGCGTTCCGGTTCGTATATCTTCGGCAGGAACTCGGGGGACCAGCGCCGTATACCCGGGATCTGGGAACCCTCGGTTGGCTGCACGCCGACAATCTGTACCGCCGGGTCCTGCTCCTTGAGATACCGCGACACGCCCATGATGGTGCCGGTGGTGCCCATGGAAGAGACAAAGTGGGTAATTCTTCCATCCGTATCCCTCCATATCTCCGGTCCGGTAGTGCGGTAGTGCATCCGGTAGTTGTCCGGGTTGGCGAACTGGTTGAGCTGGTAGTATTCGCCGGTGGCGGCCATCTCGTCGGCGACCGTGCGCGAGTATTCGATGGTGCCCTCCGCCTTGGTGAGGATTACTTCCGCACCATAGGCACGCATGGTCTGGATCCGTTCCTGCGTCGAATTTTCCGGCATGACAAGCGTCATGTGCAGGTTTTTCAACCGTGCGATCATGGCCAGCGCAATGCCGGTGTTTCCGCTGGTGGCCTCCACGACCTTGTCGCCCGGCTCGATGTCGCCGCGTTCCAGCGCTTCGTTCAACATCCCAAATGCGGCCCGGTCCTTGACACTGCCGCCGGGATTGCGGCCCTCCAGTTTGCAGTAGATCGTTACGTCCGGAGATTCCGGGATGTGCTGCAGCCGGACGAGGGGTGTGTTTCCGATAAGCTGTTCAAGGATCATAATATCAATGTTCTTCCATGTTGTGATGCTGCTCCTTCCTGGCTTTGCGGTTTTCCTGGTGCGCAATGTAGGTGATCCGGGACCAGGCCGGGACGCTCGACGTCAGCCACACGCTTCCGCCGATGATGCTGTGCCGGCCGATGACCGTGTCACCGCCCAGAATGGTCGCCCCGGCATATATTACCACAAATTCTTCTATGGTGGGATGGCGTTTTGTCGCCGCATCCTCCTTGCGGACGCTCAAAGCGCCAAGTGTGACGCCCTGGTAGATTTTCACATGGTCGTGGATTTCCGTGGTCTCGCCAATGACCATCCCGGTCCCGTGGTCAATGCAAAAGTGCCTGCCGATACGCGCTCCCGGGTGGATGTCGATGCCAGTGTGGCTGTGGGCATTTTCGGTGATCATGCGGGCCAGAAGCTTATACCCCTTGCCATAGAGGAAATGGGCGATCCGGTAGGATGTGACCGCATAAAATCCGGGATAAGTGCGCACGACCTCAGTCCGGCTTTTGGCCGCCGGATCCCCTTCGTAGATGGCCTGCACATCCAATTCCAGCATTTCCTTTAGTTCCGGCAGGGCCATCCAGAAATCCCTGGTCACTTCTTCCACATCGGCACTCGGGCACTCCGAGCATTTATGCAGGATCTGGCAGAACTCCTCTTTGAGTTCGTAGCTGAGCTGTTCCAGTTCACTGACAGAATGGAACCGGGTGTTGCTGAACTCGGGAAACAGGAAGCCCAGAAGCCGGTTAAAAAAAGCAACGACCAGAACGGGGGAGGGGCAGCGCGCTGCCTTGCGGTGCTCCTCAAAAAGTTTTTGAAGGTATGTCTTGTCCATATGAATTCAAATATATTGATATTCCGGGAGCTTTATGGTCCGTTTTAAGCGGAACATAAATTTTCGCGGGAACGATCAGCGGAATGAAAATTATAAACATATGAATAGCAACAATTGCAAAATTATCCTTGTCTTAATTCTGGCCATCTGTTTTTCTGCC
>SKNL01000266.1 GCA_007120555.1 Balneolales bacterium | reverse complement strand
TCGGACTGTGTGCCGCCATCAAGCACCGCTACAACGTAGACCCGGTCCCGCACCTGATCTGCAAGGGGTTCACAAAGGAGGAGACCGAGGATGCCCTCATAGAGCTGAATTACCTTGGAATCGAGAACGTGCTGGCCATCCGCGGCGACGATCACGGATATCAGAAACCTGTCAGAAAAGATCGCGGGATCAACGAATACGCGGTGGACCTGGTCCGCCAGATCAAGCGCATGAACAGCGGGGTCTACCTGGAAGAACTGATGGATGCAGAGCAGACGGACTTCTGCATTGGCGTGGGCGGTTATCCCGAAAAACACATCCAGGCCCCCAACCTGTCGTTCGACATCGCACGCCTCAAGGAAAAAGTGGATGCGGGCGCCGATTACATCGTCACGCAGATGTTTTTTGACAACGAGTATTTTTTCAGGTTTGTCGAAATGTGCCGGGATGCGGACATACTGGTGCCGATAGTGCCCGGACTCAAGATCCTTACCGCGCCGCGCCATCTCACGGCGCTGCCCCAGTTTTTTCACCTCAGCATACCCGAAGCCCTTACGGCCGAGGTCAGTGCCAACCCGGAGCACGCGCTGGACATCGGCGTGGAATGGGCTGTCAAACAGTGCCGCGAACTGCTTGAATATGGTGTCCCCGGCCTGCATTTTTATGTGATGGGGAATCCGGATCCGGCTATCCGGGTAATCGACCAGCTTGATGTCATACCCGCGGCATCGATGTGACCTTCCGGAAAACCATCCAACTTCCTAATTTTGAATCATTGCATCCCCGGCCCATTCCTCATTGGTTGCTGCTGTTCCTGCTGCTTGGAGGTTTCCTGGCAGCATCCTGCAGTCCCGCCCGGCAGACGGCCCATCCCGAAGCCCGGCTCATCCAGGAGTTCCGGAAGTGGGAAGGGACGCCCTACCGGCTGGGCGGTGGATCGCGGCGCGGGGTTGACTGCTCATTTTTCGTTCAGATCATCATGAGGGATGCATACGGGATCACTATCCCCCGCACCACCAGGGAACAGATGCAGTTCGGCCGGCAGGTACCGCCGGGGTCGGCCCGGCTCGGCGACCTGGTCTTTTTTCAGACCGGACGCACCACGTATCACGTCGGCATACTGATGAGGGACGATTTTTTCATGCACGCTTCCACCACGCGCGGCGTCACGATCGACCGGCTGCGCGAGCCCTACTGGCAGCAGCGCATGATTCAGGTGCGACGGGTGGCGGTATCTGACTGAGCCGGTTATTTTTACAAATAATCCTAATTATTAAGAATTAATAATCAAAAACACCCCCTTTTCACCATTTATTGAAATTTTATAATTTGGAAGGACGCCTTTCCGATGATAATTTCACTTTCACAGCATTACGCAGACGGTCCTTCCGATTACCCAAATATATTTCAAAACACATCCTAACGTATCCGATGATCGATATCCTTTGTGTCGAAGATGATTTCATAGCGTCGTATGTGCTGGAAAAGCAGATCGAGCGCCTGGGATATCGGCTGATAGGCAAGGTCGGGACGGGGGAAGCGGCCATAGAACAGGCCATGGAGCTCAGGCCCGACCTGGTGCTCATGGATATCAAACTGGAAGGAAAACTGGACGGGCTGGAAGCGGCACAATGCCTCACCACCGATTTCAACATCCCGGTAGTCTTCATTACGGCGCGTCAGGATGCCGAGCTCCGGCGCAAAGCCATGCATATCGAATCCGTCGCCTACCTCAACAAACCGATTCAGTTGAAAGCGCTGCGTAATGTGGTTGAAACCATCTATCCGAATGTAAAGATGAAACGCATTCTGCTGGTGGAGGACGACTACATCATTTCCATGCTCCTGGAAAAGCAGATCCGCCGGATGGGCTACGAGATTGCAGGCAAAGCGGAGAGCGGGGAAAGGGCAATCAACCTGACACGGGAAGAGAAGCCGGATCTTGTCCTGATGGATATTGAACTCAAGGGAGACATGGACGGAGTTGAAGCGGTCAGGCAAATCCGCGAGTTCTCAACCGTTCCTGTCATCTATCTGACGGGCAATGCCAACGAAAAAACGCGCAGGGAAGCAGAGGAAACCAAACCGGATGGATTTCTCGTCAAGCCGGTTGACATGGACGTGCTCAAGCAGCAGATCCGTGGAATCATCGATAAGAACAAGGCAATATAACAGAACACATGGGTGAGACCCGTCACACTGCCTCCTGAACCGGGCAGGCAGCATCTTCATCCGGTTCACATCAGCCCATAGAGCATGCGTGCCGCCACGAACAACAGCAGCACCGAGAACGCAATTTCCAGGGTTCGCAGACGGACCACGCTCAGAAGCCACACACCTCGCCTGGCTGAGTAGAAACTTCCGATGATGAGAGGTATCGCCACTCCGAAATCGACATACCCGAGATGCAGGCCGGAATAACCGGTTGTGAGCGTACCCATGAAAGCCAGCTGCATCCACCCGGAAAGGGTGATCATCACTATGGCCAGGGAGGATATGCTTACGACCTTGCGGAACCCGAACGAGAGCAGGATGGTCATGGCCGGCACCAT
>SKNL01000250.1 GCA_007120555.1 Balneolales bacterium | reverse complement strand
CAGGGACAGAACCTGGTTTTTCTTGCTTTGGATATTCGAACAGACAACAAAGAACTGATCCGGGCAACCGGATTATTTAAAATCATTTCACTTTATCGGTAACTAATTTACTCAAACCAGATCCTCTTGTCAAGTCTGATTTGAAAATAAACAATGACATTGTCAGCCTATCTCAAAACGATTAGCAACGTCGTCTTTAGTTCATTGGCTTTTCATACAAGCATCTCAGCTGCAAAAGCAGCTTCCCGGTTGTGTTACTGGTCCAGTAGTTTTTTACACGCTTCCACCACGCGCTCCACCGTAAAACCAAGTGCCTTCATTGCTTCATCTCCCGGCGCCGATACGCCGAATCGTTCCAATGAGATGTTTGCTCCGCCCAGGCCGGTATATTTCTGCCATCCCAAAGAGACGCCGGCCTCAATGGATATGCGCTTTGTGATTTCTGGTGGCAGAACTGAACTTCGGTAAGATTCGGGTTGAGCATCGAATACTTCAAGGCATCCCATGTTAACAACCCTTGCTTGAATGCCCTCTTTGAGCAGCTGCTCCCGCGCGCCCAGAGCAAGCTGGACCTCCGATCCGGTGGCAATAAGGATCAGCTCATCGTCATCTCCGCCGGCCATCACATAGCCGCCTTTTGTAATTCCACTGGCCGGTGCCTCGTCTTTACGCCCAAATACAGGCAGGCCCTGACGGGTAAGAATCAGTGCGGTTGGCCCCTCCTTTCGGTCCAAAGCCATATGCCAGGCATGAGCTGTTTCGTTAGCATCGGCGGGACGAATCACATTCAAGTTGGGAATCGCCCGCAGCGAAGCTATGTGTTCCACCGGCTGATGGCTCGGTCCATCCTCGCCCAGGCCGATGCTGTCGTGCGTAAAAACGTAAATAACAGGCAGCTTCATTAAAGCTGCAAGACGAATGGTTGGTCGCATGTAATCAGAAAACACCAGAAAAGTCCCGCCATAAGGTTGTAATCCGCTTAATGCCATCCCATTCATAATGGCACCCATGGCATGCTCTCGTATTCCGAACCTGATATAACGTCCGGAATAATTAGCAGGTGAAAAATCCTTGAATGTCTTGACCAGGGTGTTATTGGATGGAGTGAGATCCGCTGAACCCCCAACGACGAAAGGACTTTCCTCCACCAGCCGTTCAAGCACCAAACCTGAAGCTTTACGTGTAGCCATCTTTCCTTCATCCGGTGAAAAATCCGGGAGTGCCTTCTTCCAGTTAATCGAAACCAAACCATCCTGAAATGCCTTGTATTCCTCATACAGTTCCGGATATTTTTCCTTGTATTTTGCGAGACCTTCTTTCCATTCACGCTCCATCTGCTCTCCTCTGGGGATGGTCTTGCGGAACACTTCAAGTGCTTTTTCGGGAATTTCAAAATGACGGGCCGGATCGAATCCCAGTTTTTCCTTGGTAAGCCGCAGTTCTTCCTCTCCCAGTGCAGCACCGTGGATGCCAGCTGTGTCCTGCCTGTTGGGGCTTCCGAACCCAATATTGGTTTTAGTTGAAATCAGCGACGGTTTGCCGTTACTATTCTCAAGACAATCCTCCAAAGCGTTTTCAATAGACGCAAGGTCATTTCCATCCGCTTTGACTACGTGCCATCCGTATGCTTCAAACCGCTTCGGTACATTATCTGAGAATGTCAGGTCGGTAGCTCCGTCGATGGTGATGCCGTTGTCGTCATAAAAATAAATCAGATTGTCAAGTTTCAGATGTCCGGCAATCGAAGCGGCTTCGTTGTGGATACCTTCCATCAGATCCCCATCACTCACGATACCATATATTTTGTGATCGAAGAGTTTGAATTCTTCCCGATTGAAAAAGGCCGCCAGGTATTTTTCTGCCATGGCCATTCCGACGCCATTTCCAAACCCCTGTCCTAATGGACCGGTTGTAGTTTCGACTCCGGGCGTCAGACCGAACTCGGGATGTCCGGGCGTCTTGCTTTCCAGTTGCCGGAATGCTTTCAGATCATCCAGGGTCAGATCGTAGCCCGTAAGATGCAGCAGAGAATAGAGCAGCATGGATCCGTGTCCGGCCGATAGCACAAAACGATCCCTGTTGGGCCAAAGCGGGTTTTTGGGATTGTGACGCAGATACCTGGTCCAGAGCAGATAGGCGAGCGGCGCCGTTCCCATGGGCATTCCGGGATGCCCGCAGGTTGCTTTTTCCACCGCATCGACAGACAAGGTTCTGATTGTATTAATACAAAGTGTGTCAAGGTCTATTTTATTTTTCATCTTTTTACTTCAATATTATGATATTGATGGACATAGGACATGTTCACGCAACTCTGTTCGTGTCAATTCAAACGAAACAAGACGGAACTCAATTTTATTTCACATATTCCTGAGGAACATACGCTTTGCATTTCTTATCAGCAAATACCGGCCTGATTTTCGCAAAACGCTGAATGCCGTTGACAAGCGGCACACTTACCCAATCCTCCCCGATAAGGGGACGCGCATAACGGACGAAGTCATCCGTAACGTCGCTGCGATCATCGGTAATCCAGTGTTCCGGGAATTCACGCTCGGAATT
>SKNL01000235.1 GCA_007120555.1 Balneolales bacterium | reverse complement strand
GTCGTGCCTGGTTGTGTCTGGTTGAGTCGTGCCTGGTTGTGTCTGGTTGTGTTGTGTCTGTTTCAGAAGCGTTAATCCAATAAAAGCCGAACAGGTGCACGTACGGCATCGTTCAGGCGAAACGCAACATATTTGATAGCCTTGCCTGCGGAAATATGCTGTTTTTCATAATAGGTCTGGATGTCCAGATTTTCAGGCCTGTTATCCAAAGCATAAATATCAGGTATTTTATACACAACAGGCAATTCAAGCAGGGCAATAACCTCCAGGGTGAACGCATAGAGCTGATCGCTGTCGGTTTTCAGGTGAATGAGCCCGCCGGGTTTGAGGATGGATGCGTACCGGTTGAGAAAAACGGGATGAGTCAGACGTTTGCGCTTTTTTGATTTCCTCGTATATGGGTCCGGAAAGGTGATCCAGATTTCGTCGATCTCGCCGGGGGCGAAATAATTCGTGATGTGGTCGATACGCGTGCGCATGAACCGCACATTATCCAGGCCCTGCTCCAGTGCCTCGGTGGCCCCTTTCCAGATCCGGTCTCCCTTAATATCCAGCCCGACAAAATTGCGCTTGGGATAGCGGGAGCCAAGGCCCAGGGAGTATTCTCCTTTGCCGCAGGCCAGTTCCAGCGTTATGGGATGGTCGTTCCTGAACAGCTTGGACCAGTTGCCGCGAACGGATGCGTGATCACCATGCCGGTAGTGATGCAGATCGATGACATTTGGCAGGGAAAGGATATCCTGATATCGCTGTACTTTTGTTTTTCGGGACATGCACTAAATGGCGTTCATCATTTGCTATCGGGAAAATTTTCCTTATTTGATCAGGAGCATTTTGCCGGACTGCGTGCCGAAGGTACCGGAAAGACGGTACAGGTAGACTCCGCTGGGGAGGTTGCGGCCGCCATCCACGGCGTTGAAAGGCACAGAATGTCGCCCGGGCGGCAGAGATTCATTCAGCAGCGTTGTAATCCGCCTGCCGGTCATATCGTAGACGGAGAGTTCCAGATGTGAGGTTTCTGAGAGCTCGAAAAGGATGTTTGTATGCGGGTTGAACGGATTCGGATAGTTGCCGATCAGCGTCAGCCGATGTGCCGCCTGGTCGGCCAGCATGGGATCGTCATCTACAGAAGTGTCTATGTAACCGCCAAACCCGGCGACGGTCGACAGGTTGAGCTGCGTGACCTTTTGGACCAGCTCCATATTGACCTTCTCCCAGGTGTCGGTGGTTTTGTGGTAGTAGGGATTGGCCGTGTAGTAGTCATTGGATTGCCACGGCGGGGCATTTTCGATGACCAGCACTGAAGGGTAGCCTGCATCGGCGAAGACATCGTGGTCGCTGTAAGCCCCACGGGCGAAAGGAGGCTCGTTCATGATCAGACCGATGTCGAAATCAGTGTTGGCTTCATAGAGCAGGGTGCCGAACTGCACAGACTGATTCACCATGAAATTGTTGTGCATCACCAGTGAGGTGTACATATGGTGATTGTTATAGCCGATCATATCAATGGAGATCATGCCACGGATGTCATCGTTATTGGCTCTTGCGTTTTGTGCAAAATGGCGGCTCCCAACGTGATTGTTGTTGGTGTTGGAGGCCCGGATCGCTGCGGGGATGCGCTCTTCCACGCCGAATGCGATGAAGACCAGGGTGTAGTCGGGACGGAAACCGGTGGCCGGATCGGAAAAGACCCGGGCCATTTCCAGGACGGCCGCCACTCCGGTGGCGTTGTCATCAGCGCCTGGCGCTTCCATGGTCTGCCAGTTGGCGCCATTGTTCCAGTTGTCGTCCCGGTCGGCGATGGAATCGTAGTGCCCGCCGATCACATAGTAGGAATCGGGGTATACGGAACCTTCAATGGTAGCCACCACATTGACCTGAGGCATGTTGTTAAAGGGTGATTGTGCCGCGGCCACATAAAACGTGTCGTAGTAGACAGCCGAAAGACCCGGCATGCGGTCGAAAACCTCCTTGACGTAAACGGCGGCATTGTGTTTGCCGCGGGTGAATGATATCCTGCTGCGTGTGCCGCCCGCATCCTCCAGTACCTGTATGTGTTTGCGCAAACTGTCGATCGATATGGCGTTGATCATTTCATAGACGGCCTCTTCGGGTGGAGGCGTGCCGGCATGAGATAAAGCCGGACCAAGTGAAGCCGCCGACAGGTATAAGGCTATGGAAAGTATAAAGGCACGTGCATAAAAAGACATAGAAACGTATGGTTTGATGGACAACCCGTGTGTGCAGGTCTGTGATGTGAAGATGCAACAAAATTATTTGACCAGCATCATGCGATTGTAAAGGCGAACGGTGCCGGCCGTCAATTCGTAGAGGTACACACCGCTGGGAAGGGCGGATGCATCGAAAGAGACACGGTGTGAGCCGGAAGCGAACCGCTGATCTGCGGCAATGGCCACACGTCGGCCCAGAAGGTCATAGACGGCAATGCGCACATGCGAGGCCTCCGGCAGGACAAACGGGATTACGGTGACCGGATTGAACGGGTTGGGATAGTTTTGTCCCAGCCGGATCTGATCCGGCACTTCGCCTCCATGCTGCCCGGGACTGATGT
>SKNL01000081.1 GCA_007120555.1 Balneolales bacterium | reverse complement strand
CCAGTTCAAAGAACAAAAAAAAGGCCCTTCTCGATATTCCGGAAAGGGCCTGTAAACTCTGTATGTGCACACAAGATGACCCTTTACCCGCCGGAGCAAGGCATGCAACACATGGCCATATATGCGTGAATCAAAAACATGTACAAACGATTGTCGAATGGAACGTAATGGGTAACCGTTATCAGTTACGTTAAAAACAAGTTTACCATTTTCTGCAGTTTATGTCAACACTAAATGCAGTATTTTCTGTTCGTTGCAACAAAAAGGGGCAAAATGCAGCCGCTTACAAACCAAAAAAAGGCGTCCTTTTGCCGGAAAACCGCTTCCGGACCGCTCATCTGTATCCGTAGCTTTTCAGGAAACTTTCCTTGTCACGCCATTTTTCGCGCACTTTGACAAAAAGTTTCAGGTTGGCCTGCTTCCCGGTCAGCTGCTCTATCTCCTTTCGGGAGCGGATCCCGAGTTCTTTCAGTTGCGCCCCTTTTTTCCCGATGAGGATGCCTTTCTGGGAGTTGCGGCTCACAACGATTTCCGCATCGATATGATCGATAGCATCTTCTTCCCTGTATTCGACCACATTGACCGCGCAGGAGTAGGGCACTTCCTTCTCATAGAGCAGGAAGAGCTGCTCCCGGATCAGCTCGGAAACAAAGAAGCGCAGGGTGAGGTCGCTTGCCTGGTCTTTGGGATAGAATGCCGGTCCCGGCGGAAGCCGGTCCCTGATCCTGGCGACAAGCGCATCCACCCCGCTGCCGTCCAGAGCCGAGATGGCCAGCGCGTCCACGTACTCAAACCGTTCGCGGCAGATGCCGACCACCTCTGCCGCTGAATCCTGTCCGCCAAGCAGATCGGCCTTATTGACGGCCAGGATAACCGGCAGTTTGAGCTGGGCAAGGGTTTCCCAGACCACGTCATCGGCGTCGGGCGGGCGACGGCCATCTACCATGTGCACCAGCAGGTCGGCGTCGTTACGCAGGCGCAGGACCTTATCCATCATTTTTTCCTGGAGCAGATAGGCCGGCTGGATGATGCCCGGGGTGTCCAGGAACACGATCTGGCAGGTATCGTCGGAATAGAAACCGGGAATCCGGTGGCGGGTGGTCTGCGCCTTATGGGTTATGATGGACAGTTTCTGTCCGAGCAGCCGGTTGAAAAGGGTCGATTTGCCGGCGTTCGGCCTGCCGATGATCCCGACAAATCCGGATCGGTGCATTTCGCCTGTCTTGGTCTCTTCAGACATGATTTGGAGGGTTTGGCATACTTGTAACGGATTGGATACGGTCACGCATCCATAAAATGGCCGCTTCCTCAGCCGGCAATGATATCCGCCATTCGGCGGACCGTGTTTTCAAGTCCGTTGAACAGGGCATCGGCAATCAGGGCGTGCCCGATGCTGATGTCCGCAAGGTGAGGCACATGATCCAGAAACGGCTGGATATTGTCAAAATTGAGTCCATGTCCGGCATTCACTTTCATACCAAGCTCATGAGCCTGGATTGCGGCTTTCCGGAGCCGGTCCAGCTCAATCCGGCGCCACTCATCGCTGTCCGCGTTGGCATAGCTGCCCGTATGCAGTTCCACGGCCTCGGCTTCCAGCTCGGCGGCTATGGCAATATCCTCTTCTTCGGGATCTATGAAGAGGCTGATGGCGATGCCGGCTTTTTTGAAGGGTGGAAATACCCGTTTTCTGAAATCGTCCCGTACTTTTTTCATATCGAGCCCGCCTTCGGTCGTCAGCTCCTCCCGGCTTTCCGGCACCAGCGTGACCAGATCTGCCCTGGTGGCGATGCAGATATTCATCATTTCCTCGGTGGGGGCCATTTCAAAATCGAAGAGGCCCGTTACGACCCGCTTAAGCCGGTGGACATCTTCATCGCGGATGTGGCGCCGGTCCTCACGCAGGTGGAACACGATACCGGAAGCTCCGGCCTTTTCAGCCACAATGGCGGCCTCTACCGGATCGGGAACGGTCTCCCCGCGGGCGTTCCTGAGGGTTGCAACGTGATCTATGTTAACTAACAGAGTTCTCATTCTCAGTGTTATGAAGGTGAAAACTGGGTGAATATGACAAATTCAGATAATATCTGTAATTTACAAACTTGTTCGTAATAGTGTAGCAGACTCTATGAAACGAATATGACAGCTTCCGGCTGACACACAAGGGCAAAAATACATCCTGTCATGTGAATTCATTCTGTCCTTATGAATCCAAATTGATTTAAACAGATGAAAGTAACAGAACATTACGACAAGGCCAGGGATCCGCTCATATCCTTCGAAATCATTCCCCCGAAACGGGGCGGATCGGTTTCAAAGGTTTTTGAGACACTGGATGGGTTGCACAAGTACCACCCCCCCTTCATTGATGTGACTTCCCACGCCGCCGAAGCCTATTACGAGGAGCTTTCCGACGGAGCGGTAAAACGGCACATTCGCCGCAAGCGTCCGGGTACCATCGGACTGTGTGCCGCCATCAAGCACCGCTACAACGTAGACCCGGTCCCGCACCTGATCTGCAAGGGGTTCACAAAGGAGGAGACCGAGGATGCCCTCATAGAGCTGAATTACCTTG
>SKNL01000172.1 GCA_007120555.1 Balneolales bacterium | reverse complement strand
CGGCATTCCGAACCATGGCGGTCACATCGTACCCGGCCCTGACCAGCTCCCGGACGACCGGCCGTCCCAGCATGCCCGTGCCGCCGAATACGGTGATATGGGTAATTGTTTCCTTCATTCAGTCAGATAGTTACTGGACCGTGTCCGAATTATATGGAATTCACGGCCATGATATGAAATTCACGGCCATGATATGAAATTCACGCTGGTAATGATATGAAATTCACGACGGAGTATACGCAAAAAACGATGATAGGTTTTCCTCTTCAATTTTTTTTATTTTTAAGCTGATTGGCCGGTTCGCATAAACCGATGTAAGCTTTTAGGACTGAAAGGCACCAAAACCGGACGGCAACCGGCAGGGCACTCCCAACTATTACAGAAACGGACAAACAACTGGATTGTATTATTATGGCTGAATATCGTGTTGGTGTACTTGGAGCTACCGGAACGGTTGGACAGAAATTCATTCATCTTCTTCGCAATCATCCCTGGTTCAGGGTTACGGCGCTTGGCGCCTCAGAACGGAGCGCCGGCAAGACGTACCGGGAAGCGACCAACTGGACCGAGTCGACCGAAATGCCGGATGATATCGCTGAAATGACAGTAACCACCTGTGAACCTGACCGGATGGATGTGGATTTTGTTTTTTCCGGGTTGGATGCGGCCATTGCCGGTGACATTGAAAAGGCATTTGCCGAGGCGGGCAAGCCGGTGATCACCAACGCGCGCGTATACCGTCAGCACGAAACCGTACCCCTGATGGTTCCCGAAATAAACCCGGACCATATCGAGCTGATCAACGAACAGCAGTTCGACCCGAACGGCCGCGGTTTCATCGTCACCAATCCGAATTGCGTCTGCATCCCACTGACAATGGCACTCAAGCCGATATGGGATGCGTTTGGTGTGGAATCGGTGATCCTGACCTCCATGCAGGCCGTATCGGGCGCCGGGTATCCGGGTGTGCCCAGCCTCGACATCCTTGGGAATATCGTGCCCTATATCGGCGGTGAAGAGGAAAAAATCGCCCTTGAGCCCATGAAGCTGCTCGGCAAGCTCGAAAACAAAAAGATCACATTCGCCGACTTCCCCATCCAGGCGGCGGCTGCCAGGGTTCCGGTGGTGGACGGACACCTGCTCTCAGTCACGGCCAAGCTCAAAAATTATCCCGGCGACATTGAAAAGGTCAAAGAAGCCGTGCGAAACTGGAGAAGCCCTATCGCCGACCTGAACCTTCCATCAGCTCCTGCTGAACCGGTCCACCTGTATGACGACCCACGTTACCCGCAGCCGCGGCATCATGCCCTGGCAGCTAACGGCCTGCAGGTCGGAATGGGACGGCTGAGGGAGTCAAAAGTATTGGATATCGCTTTTACAGCACTGGGACACAATACCATACGCGGAGCCGCCGGATGCTCCATCCTCAATGCCGAACTTCTGCACGCCAGGGGATATCTCAAGCGGTAGCTGCAAGTCCGTCCGCAGAAGGTGACTGTTTTTAAGAAACCAGGCTGCCGTACGCATTACTCCTCTGAACATTAAAGTTCTCTTATTTTTCGAAAAAAGCGCTTTTAGTATTGCCTTGCAGCAAAAATCTTGCTAATTTCTGCATGACCTTCAGACGGTAATTGAAATTATTTTCAAAAGGTGTTGTTCTGTGATTTCTCAGTAAGGAATTGACTTTAAGATTATCTGTGTAAGTATAACCGAACAGATTAACACCAACCGATCTATTCATTGGGAAGTCGTGAAGGCGCATTTCTACAGTCCTATGGGGTTGCGGGGTGACCACCTCGTAACCCTATTAATTCACCGCAAAACAGGCCCCTCGCGGTCCGTTATCCGGATATGCGATAACTCCCTTGCAGAAGAACCCAAGGGTATCCTGCTGATTTTATTGCTTGTGAACGTGATGATGGGGTTGCCGGGGCCGGTTTCATCTGCAGTATCAACACCTATAGATGAACCGGCGCCCCTGCTTCAGACGCATTTTTCAGAACCGCCGGATGCCGGTTTGTGGCAGGGTGATCTCACCTGGTTCCGCACAGAGCCGGATTATGAGCCGGGAATGCTTCGGCTTGATGCTCCTTCTGACCAGGGCAGGGCATATCTGTCCACACGTGATTCCTACAGCGCCGTTCACTGGGAATGGTATCTGCGCCAGTCGTTTGCTCCGTCCAATAACAACAGGGCGTTTGTTTTTCTCAATGAGGCATCGGGCAGGCTTGATGATGAGCCGACAGGCCTTGCGATCAGAACGGGTGAAAACGGCACGCCGAAACACTTCCGGCTGCTGCATTACGATAGGGGAGCTACTGTTTCTGAATGGATAAAAAGTGACATGGAGATCCAGGCCGATACCGGCTACCGATTCCGGGTTCTTCTCTCGCCGGACCGGCAACTTCACCTCTATTTAGCCGAAGGCAGAAACCGCATCCCGCTGCTTCAGACAGAAACCGCCCTGCTGCCAGAATCCATGGATCCCGGGGGGCATTTCGGTTTTCTGACCCGGTATACAGCCACCCGCAGCGATCAGTTCTATTTCAGCGATGTCTGGATTGCAGACGTG
>SKNL01000061.1 GCA_007120555.1 Balneolales bacterium | reverse complement strand
TGCGCTCAAGTAGCGTCTCTCTTGATGAATAGTTTAGGGCGATACACCTGATACGTGTGTCGCCCTATTTTTTTTGCATAATGGGCAATACCCAACAAGCCCGTTTTTATGTATTATGGGCTACTCCTGCCAGGCCCGTTTCCATCGCAATGTTGGATTTCATTGCAACTTTTACGTTACTGTTGCGTAAACCAGCATTCGAGCCGGTGGCAAAACTGTGCCTTTTATTGGTGCATTGCGAGGCAGCAGCCAATCCACATATCGGTTCAAAAGCGTATAAACATACCATTATGAGCAAATTTGAGATCCGAAAACGGTCCCAGTCAGAGATAACCATTCTGGATATCTACGGTGAGCTGGATGCTCACACCGCGCCCATTCTCGAGAAGGAACTGCAACAACTTATTGAAAATAATTACGTACACATAGTTGTAAACGGGTCCGGTCTGGAATACATCTCCAGCGCAGGGCTCGGGGTTTTCATGGCCTATATTGAGGATATTCGCTCGCAAGACGGCGACATCAAGATATCAAGCCTGAAACCGAAAGTGTATAATGTATTCGACCTGCTGGGCTTTCCGACACTGTACGAAATCGTTGAAAACGAGGAAGAAGCCGTAACGCGTTTCAAATAATATTTTCAAAAAAAATTCAGATTACCGCTTTGCAATCCATTAAGGAACATACCCTGCGCATCAGCGCATCCACCGAAGAACTGGAAAAGATCCGCGCATTTGTCGCGGGCCACGCCAGGAATTTCGGTTTTGGTGAAGCGGACATCAGTGACATCACCCTCTCCGTGGACGAGGCCTGCACCAATATCATCAAACATGCCTATGAGTGGAAAAAAGGCAAGCCGATCCACATTCAACTAGGCATGAAAAATAACGAAATGATGGTCACCATCATCGACGAGGGCAAGCCGTTTGACCCGGAATGCTACGAACTTCCCACCCTGGAGGACCAGCTGGCCGGGAAAAAAAGGAGTGGCTACGGTATCCTCCTGATCCGTAAATTGATGGACCAAGTGGAATACCGCAACCGGAAATCGCACAACGAAATCCGGATGACCAAAAAACGCTGATCACACCGTGCCACTATCGAACGTTCCAGACGATGATAAGAAAAGCCGGTTCGGGCTGCGGACGCTTCTTGAGACCAGCCGTCTGCTTATCGAATCGCACGACACTGATTTCATCCTGAACAACCTGCTGCTCATCTCCATGGGCAAGCTGATGGTCAACCGCGCGGCCATCCTCTGGTTCCATCCCAAAAAGAACATCCACACAATCCGCACGTCAAAAGGCCGGCACAGCCTGCCTGCGGAAGTGACCATACGGCGCGATGTGTTCAAAAAACAGGCCTCTGCCCTGTGCACCGACCACGAGGAGCTGGAGTCCATCTGCAAGCACGGATTTGAACTGCTCATCGCCATACGTAACAGCGAACGGCACCTGGGATTCCTGGCCCTGGGACCGAAAATGGACCGCACTCCCGTTACCCGGGAGGATGTGGAAGTGCTCGAAAGCCTGGTGTTCATGTCCGCTATCGCCGTCGCAAATTCCGAGCTGGTGACCGAGCTGCGAACCACCAACCGCAAGCTGGACTATAAAATCCAGGAACTCTTCACCCTGTTTGACCTCAGCAAGTCGTTCAACGCCTCCATCGACCGCGACGAGATCAAGCGCATTTTCAAATTCACGCTGCTCGGACAGCTGTTCGTCCGGCGCTTTTTCCTCATCACCCTGCGCCGCGGCGAACCCCGCATCGAAAGCCAGAACGGCCTGGGCATGGAGCTGAGCCGCGACCAGATGGATATCCTCTTTTCACTGGAGCGCAGCATTGTTATGGTGGATGACGAACTCCGCCAAAAGCATCCGTTCCTGGAACAGGCACAGATCCACCTGATCCTCAAGATCAACAACGAGGGACAGGAACCGGCAGTCATCGGACTTGGCAAACGTGCCAACGGCATTGAATTTGAGCAGACCGATCTTAATTTCCTGATTTCACTGGGCAACCTGGCGCTTATGTCCATTCAGAAGACCTACCTGCTGGAAGATCAGATCGAGAAGGAGCGGATGGAGGAAGAACTCTCTATCGCCCGGGCGATCCAGCAGCGGCTGTTGCCCGATAACCCGCCCGAGATACCGAACCTGCAGGTGGCCGCCACCAATGTGCCTTCGTATCAGGTCGGCGGCGACTATTACGACCTGATCCGTGACGACGGCAGGAATCTCACCATGGCCATTGCCGATGTGACCGGCAAGGGAGTGCCCGCCTCACTGCTCATGGCCAACCTGCAGTCGGTATTGCACATTTTGCAGCCGTTTGCCATAAATCTTGTGGATGCGACCGGGCAGATCAATTCGCTGATCTATCAGAATACGCCAAGCGACAAATTCATCAGCTTTTTCTGGGGGCGGTTTTATCACGAAACCCGGACACTCCGCTATGTGAACGCCGGGCATAATCCACCCATATTGATGCGCAAGGGAAGCGAGCCGGAACTCCTCTCGGAGGGTGGTGTGCTGCTTGGCGCCTTGCCCACCATGATGCCTTACAAGGAGCAGG
>SKNL01000003.1 GCA_007120555.1 Balneolales bacterium | reverse complement strand
TTATGGCAAAAGCAGTTGAATTAACGGACAGCAACTTCGATCAGGAAGTGCTCAAGGCGGAAACCCCTGTACTTGTGGATTTTTGGGCTGAGTGGTGCGGTCCGTGCCGAATGGTGGGTCCCGTAGTGGAAGAACTTGCCGGTGACTACGAAGGAAAAGTGAAGGTGGGTAAAGTGGATGTGGACAGCAATCCCCAGGTTTCCATGAAATATGGTATTCGCAGCATTCCTTCCCTGCTGATTTTCAAAGACGGTGAAGTTGTGGACCAGATCGTTGGTGCCGTGCCGAAGCCGCATCTGCAGAAGCAACTCGACGCCCAGCTTTGAACGGTGCGAAATCTTCCGGTTCGCTGATCGCCTGATGCAGTAGCGGTACATCAGGTCACAATGCCAGAAAATAACAAAGGCCTGACAAGCATGACTTGCCAGGCCTTTGTTCGTTCTACCTATCCTTCAGAAGTCGTTCTACCTATCCTTCAGGAATCGCCGCAGTACATACTGCAGGATGCCGCCATTCCTGTAATAGGCGATTTCCACTTCCGAGTTGAGCTGGGCAATCGCCTTGAAACGCACTTCGCTGCCGTCACTTTTGGCGGCCGTGACCTCAAGCTCCCTGTTCGGTGAAAGATCGTCGGCAATACCCTTAATGGTGAACACCTCGTCACCGGAAAGTCCAAGGCTCCGGCGTGAATCACCCGGCTCAAAACGAAGGGGCAGCACACCCATCCCGACAAGGTTGCTTCGGTGGATCCGTTCGAAGCTCTCGGCAATGACCGCTCTGATACCGAGCAGGTTGGTACCTTTGGCAGCCCAGTCCCGCGAAGAACCGCTGCCGTACTCCTTGCCTCCCAGCACGACCAGCGGAGTGCCCTCTTCCGCATACTTCAGTGCGGCCTCAAAAACAAACATCTCCTCGCCTGAGGGATGATGGACTGTCCATCCGCCTTCTTTCTCAACCAGCTGGTTTTTGATCCGGACATTCGCAAAGGTTCCCCGGATCATCACCTCATGGTTGCCCCGGCGCGATCCATAGGAGTTGAAATCGACAGGTTTGACACCTTTGCTGACAAGATACTGTCCCGCCGGGGTGTTCTCTCCGATTTTCCCGGCAGGGGAGATGTGGTCGGTAGTGATGGAATCACCGAGAACCAGCAGTGCCCGGGCGTTCGCAATATCCGAAACCGCCTCCGGAGTATCTGTGAGATCCTGGAAGAACGGGGCTTCCTTGATGTAGGTGGATTCCTCATCCCATTCGTACACCTGTCCGGTTGGAGCGTTAAGCGCTTTCCACACGTCATCACCTTCAAACAGGGTGGCGTAGTTGCTGCGGAAGTCCTCCGGTTCAATGACCTTTTCCATCAGGCCCCGAATCTCTTTCTCGGTCGGCCAGAGATCCTTCAGATAGACCGGTTCAAAATTGGGATCGAATCCCAGTGGTTCGTTGATCATGTCGATATCAACCCGTCCGGCCAGGGCATAGGCGACCACCAGCATCGGAGAGGCCAGAAAGTTCATTTTGATGCTCGGGTGGATGCGTGCCTCGAAATTCCGGTTTCCGGAGAGCACGGAGGAGACGATCATGTCGTTCTCCTCGACCGCCTTGGCGATATGGGGCGGAAGGTCGCCGCTGTTGCCGATACAGGTTGTGCAGCCGTATCCAACCACATGGAAACCAAGCGCTTCAAGGTAGGGGAGCAACTCGGATTTTTCGTAGTAGGTGGTTACTACCTTGGAACCGGGTGCCAGGCTGGTCTTGACCCAGGGCTTGACGTTCAGACCTTTTTCGACAGCTTTTTTGGCCACAAGGCCGGCGCCGAGCATCACGGAGGGGTTGGATGTGTTGGTGCAGCTTGTTATCGCGGCCATGACGATGGAACCGTCGCTGAGAAGGAATTCGGTATCACCGGTTTTAACTTCAACGGTTTTCAGGCCATCCACTGTTTGTGGTTGGGTTTCAACGGCAACATCGGCATCGCTGGGAATTCGCAAATTTGGATCATCCTGGGTGATGCTTTCGGCCGGTTGCCCGCCTTCGTCCAGCCAGCGCTCACGCTCGTCCACCTCAACATAATCACGGGCATAGGTGTCTTTCATGATCTTGATGAAAGAGTCCTTGACGTCGGTGAGCACGATTTTGTCCTGCGGGCGCTTCGGACCCGAGATGGCAGGAACCACATCCCCCAGATCCAGTTCCAGCTGGTTGGAGTACGTGATCATTTCCTCGTTTTCCCGCCACATCATGTTGTTTTTCGTATACATCTCTACGGTCCGGACATGGTCCTCATCGCGTGCCGTAAGCCGCATGTAGTCGAGGGTGCGGTCATCTATGGGAAAGAAAGTGACGGTGCAACCGAATTCGGGGGACATGTTGGAGATGGTGGCACGGTCGGGCACGGTCAGGTTGGCGAGTCCGTCTCCAAATACTTCCACAAACTTGCCTACTACACCGTGTTTGCGAAGCAGGTAGGTGACCGCCAGCACCAGGTCTGTTGACGTGGCACCCTCCGGCAGGGAACCGGTCAGCCTGAGTCCCACAACCTCCGGATTGAGCATGTAAATCGGCTGGCCGAGCATGAC
>SKNL01000066.1 GCA_007120555.1 Balneolales bacterium | reverse complement strand
TTGTGGGCAGAAACCTGATCACACTGTACAAGGACGTACCCAACATCGATCCGGAATCGGGCTACAACAACAGCAACGGCCAGGGGCTTGAATATGGTTCACTGCCCACCCGCCGGCACTTTGGCATTAACGTGAATCTCAAATTCTAAATTCGGTAATCATTATGAAAGTACACTATCTATTTACACTAAGTGTTCTGATTCTGATATTCGCGGTCCAAAGCTGCACGGATGGTTTCCAGGATCTGAATACCAATCCGCACGCATCCCCGGATCTGGATCCGGGTGTGCAGATGGCAACCGTCATGCTTGACCTGAGCGGAAGCCGGGAAGAGTTGTGGCGTTACGACCTGGGAATCGCCTCGCCCAAGGTGCAACATCTGGGAGGCTCCTGGTGGACCCAGCACGGCGGCCAGTACCGCATTGTGGAACGCAGCCACTGGTACAGCATGTGGGAAGTCCAGTATCCCAGGGAGGTCAAGAACATCGTGGATGTGGTTGAGCGCACGCGGGGCGTCGAAGAGCATCACAACACGCACCAGGCCGCGCGCATTCTCAAGGTCTACATCTTCTCACGCCTTACCGACATGTACGGTGACATTCCCTACAGTGCCGCCGGCAAGGGCTTTTACGAGCAGGTGCTTCAGCCATGGTACGACCGCCAGGAAGACATCTATGCCGATTTCTTCGTCGAACTGGAAGATGCCGTTGCGCAGCTGGATCCCACCAAAGGCGTGGTCAGCGGCGACCTGTTCTTTTTCGGTGATGTGGAAAAATGGCAGCGGTTCGGCAACTCCCTGCGCATGAGGCTGGGATTCCGGATCATCAAGGTAGATCCGGCCGAGTCACAGCGCCAGGTGACCGCGGCCATCCAGGGCGGAGTCATGCAGAGCAACGACGACATCGCCATGATGCGCCACTCGAACTTCTCATTCGGTGCGGGAGAAAACCGCGGCAACGGACGCTCTCAGGTATTCAGGGCATCGGACAATGCCGAAGGATACCGTCTTGTTTCCACACTTGTTGATTACATGGAAGAGACCGAGGATCCGCGGCTGACACGCTATGGAGGAACATATCTTGGAATTGCAAGTGGTACATATGGCCAGGATATCACCGAACATGTACGTATCGGCCTGACTCCCGGCGCCATGTGGTGGAACGAGTGGGCCGATTACGGTAACGTGGAAGACGACGAAGGCAACTGGATCGCCTACCTGCCCCACGGTTTCAAGCACATGATGCCCAGCAGGTATGTCTCGGAACTGGATGCACCCTTCTTCCACTTCACCCATGCGGAAACCGAGCTCTATCTGGCCGAAGCCGTCGCAAGAGGATGGATCTCCGGTGATGCGGAAAGCCATTTCCGCAATGCCTCCATTGCTTCGTTCGGTCATGTGAGCATGTATCCGGGAGCTCCGGCCATCACCCAGGATGAGATGGATGGTTTCTTTGCGGCAACGCCGTTTCCGGCTTCAGCCCAGGATCAGATCCGGTTCATCAACGAACAGCACTGGGTCAACTTCTACCTGAACGGTGTGGAGGCCTACAGCAACTACCGCCGAAGCGGGTACCCGGAATTGCAGCATTTCACCGGTGTCGAGTGGTATGCGCCCGGTGCACCGGAAATGCCACGGCGCTTGCTTTACCCGGAAAGGGAAGCGGTATTGAATACAGCTAACTATCAGGAAGCCGTAGGTAGAATTGGCGGCCGGAATGACTGGCTGGTTCGCGTCTGGTGGGATGTCCCCTGAGCTCGCTGATCGACCTTTATGCCGGGGCAGGATCGCATCCTCCCCGGCATGCATTTCCAACCCACACTATTTCCGAAAGTGAAGCCGGACCCTGCTGCAGCAGGCATGGCATGAGTGCATCGCATGCTGCACAGACCGGCAAGCTTCAGGAATGCGATATTCAAACCGATCTTTCATGCATCGCATCATTCCAATCCTTTTTCTGGCGTGCCTGACTGCCATGGCCTGCGATCCCCTGGAAACCCGTCCGGTCGAGATCCGCAATATCACGGTGGTAAGCGATACTGCGAATTTTCTGACCGCACGGATCCGGTTTGAAGCCGATGGGGGCGGAGAAGTCTACCTGGTCGTGGAACCGGACCCGGTGGAAGGATCCCTCCACTCGTGGCGCGAACCGGTCATCCACAAACGCCGCCCGGAAAACCGGATTCATTTCGATATCATCGGACTGGAGGAAAACACGCGCTACTCCTACCGTGTAATGGACCGGATGGGCGGTAATGAGCCGGTCGCGGAGGGCCACTTCACTACCGCCGCGCTGCCCGGTTGGATGCGTGATTTTCTTCCGGAAATCACGACACCCTTCACATTTGACGGGCTGATTCTGCTGAACCGGCATACCCATCTTCCTTCCGCTTTCTATGTATTTGATTCAGATGGCAATCTTGTTCTTGCCAGGGCTTCGGAAGCGCGGATATCCGTCTCGCGATACACCCCGCGCGGCACCATCATCACCATGCTCAACGATGAGCCGGGTACGGTCGGATCCAACAGGCTCCTGGAAACCACCCTGGCCGGGGATACGATCGTCCATTTCCGGTATGGCGAGCG